>JAGWKJ010000008.1 GCA_028865375.1 Hyphomicrobiales bacterium
TCCGCGACGCGTCGTTGATGTGGCGGTGGAAACGTTCGTCGAGCGACGAGAAATCGGACCGGCGCCGTCCGAGGTCACGGGCGAGCGCCACGTGTTCCCGGCGGAATGCGGCCAACCCGTGCCAAGCGGGATCGTCCTCCGGCAACGCGATGAACTTGCGCACCGAACTCAACTCGAACATCTCCCGCACTTCCGACAGTTCGAGCGCGAATTCGCGCGTGAAGCCCTTGACGATCCAGCCGCCGTTCGGCTGGCGATCGAGCAGGCCCAACGAACCGAAGCGCGCGAGGTATTCCCGCAGCGCCGTCGCGGATACGCCGAACTGTCGCGCCATTTCGCGCCCGTTGATCGGCTGGCCGGGCGCGCAGTCTCCGCGCAGGATCCAACGCATGAACTGTCGCTCGACGATGTCGCTGACCGGCTCGGTCTCCCCGCCTTCGAAATAATCCGCCGCCGCCGGGCGGCGCAGCAACGTCTTGTCGCGGCCGTCGAGCCGCACCAAACCGCGCTCGCCCAACGCCGCAAGCGTCGCCCTGACCGTCGTCCGGCTGACTTCGAGCCGTCGCGCCATCGCCGGTTCGGAATCGAGCTTGGCGCCGGGCGGCAAGGCCTCCAACGCGGCGAGGCTGCGATTGAACGTGCGCTTGAAAAGGGCGTTGGTCTTCACGCCGTCACCTCGCCTATGCCTGTCGCCGCGCCCGATCCCGCGTCGACCGATTGTTTTCACGCGCGCCGGTTCGGGCGGAAAAAACAAATTGACTCGCGTCGACGCGACCGCTTCTTTATCGACAATAAACAAGAAATTCCAATTGGGAGGCTGCAAAGTGGGGCCTAGGACCGCGGGAAACGTCGGCCGTGGAAGGGAGCGCAGCGCGTGAGGGCGCTGGTCTGTTCGGAACCGGGACGACTGACGGTGGACGCGCGTCCCGATCCTCGGCCGGCCGCCGGCCAGGCGCTCGTGCGCGTCCGGCGCGCGGGCGTCTGCGGAACCGATTTGCACATCTTCGCCGGCGACCAGCCCTACCTCGCCTATCCGCGCCTGATCGGTCACGAACTCGCCGGCGAGATCGTCGAATCCGGCGCGGGAGTCGCGCTTCGCCCCGGCGCGCAAGTCTGCGTCATCCCGTATCTCTCATGCGGGACCTGTGGCGCGTGCCGGCGCGGCAAGACGAATTGCTGCAGCGAACTCGCCGTGATGGGCGTGCACGTCGACGGCGGCATGGCGGAATTCGTCTGCGTTCCGGAGGCCAATGCCTATCCCGCCGACGACGTGAGCGCCGAAGAGGCGGCGACGGCCGAATTCCTCGCCATCGGCGCGCACGCCGTGCGAAGGGCCGCCCCGTCGCCCGGCGACAATGCGCTCGTCGTCGGCGCGGGGCCGATCGGCGTCGCTTGCGCGATCTTCGCCCGTCGGTCGGGCGCCGAGGTGACGATCGTCGACCTGCGCGAAGACCGTCTCGCGTTTTGCGCCGACCGACTCGACTTCGGACGGACCGTTCCGGGCGGCGACGGCGTCGCGCGACGTCTCGGGGAGCTGACGGGCGGCGCCTTCTACGACGCCGTGTTCGACGCGACGGGCTCCGTCGCTTCGATGCAAGCGTCCTTCGGGTTCGTGGCGCACGGCGGCGTCCTGGCGCTGGTGGGCCTTGCGCGCGGCGCGATCTCGTTTTCGGACCCCGATTTCCACAAGCGCGAGACGACGCTCCTGGCCTGCCGCAACGCGACGCGCGAGGATTTCGCCGCGGCGCTCGACGCGATCCGGGACGGGGCGGCGCCGGCGTCGGCCCTCGTGACGCATCGCGCCGCGCTGGAAGACGCGCCCGCGCTGTTCGCCGAATGGTCGAAACCGGGGTCCGGCGTCGTGAAGGCGATGTTGGAGATCTAGCGCGGTCGAGTTTCCGTCGCCGTCCTCCAAACTCGGACGGCGGACGCGAAGAAGGCGCGGGCAATCCAGCCCGCGGGTCTTGGGAGGACAACATGAGGAAATCGATCATCGCTGCCGCGTTGGCGTCGTTCGCGGCGCTCGCCGCGTCCGTCGCTCCCGCCCATGCGGCGGGCAAGCCGACGATTCCGGTCATCGTCAAGGACACCACGTCGTTCTATTGGCAGATCGTGCTGGCGGGCGCCCGCAAGGCCGGCCAGGATCTCGGCGTCAACGTGCCCGAGCTCGGCGCGCAGTCGGAATCCGACATCGCCGGACAAATCTCGATCCTCGAGAACGCGGTGGCCGGCAAGCCGGCGGCCGTCGTGATCGCGCCCACCGAGTTCAAGGCGCTGGGCAAGCCCATCGACGCGGCCGCCAAGCAGGTGAAGATCATCGGCATCGATTCGGCCGCCGATTCGAAGGCCTTCACCTCGTTCCTGACCACCGACAACGTGCAAGGCGGCCGCATCGCGGCCGACGGCCTGGCGGCCGCGATCGCCGCCAAATACGGCAAGGCCGAAGGCGACGTGGCGCTCATCACCTCGTTGCCCGGCGTCGGCTCGCTCGACCAGCGCGCCAAGGGCTTCAAGGAGGAGATCGCCGCCAAATATCCGGGCTTGAAGCTGGTCGCCGACAAGGTGGCCGACGGCAAGGCGACGACCGCGCTCAACATCATGACCGACCTGATAACCGCCAATCCCAAGCTGCGCGGCGTGTTCGCCTCCAACCTCATCATGGCGCAGGGCGCGGGCCAGGCGGTCGCCGAGAACAAGAAGGCCGACGCGATCAAGCTGATCGGCTTCGACAGCGACGACAAGCTGATCGGCTACTTGAAGGACGGCACGATCGCCGGCCTGATCGTGCAGGATCCCTACCGGATGGGCTACGACGGCGTGAAGACCGCGCTGGCCGCCTCCAAGGGCGAGAAGGTGCAAGCCAACGTCGACACCGGCGCCAACCTCATCACGAAGGCGAACATGGACGGCGCCAAGCAGCACGCCCTGCTGTTCCCCAAGGTGAAGTGAAGGCATAAGGTCCGGGACCGCGGGGCCGCCGCCTTCGGGGCGACGGCCCCGCGGATCCCGCACGCTCGGGGGACGCGGCCCATGTCGATCCAAGTGCGCGACCAAGGCGTCGGCGCGCCTTCGCCGCCGCTGCTCGCGCTGGAGCGGCTGGACAAGCGGTTCGGCGCCACCCACGCATTGAAGGCGGTCGACCTCGCGTTCGAGGAGGGCGAGGTGCATGCCATCGTCGGCGAGAACGGCGCCGGCAAGTCCACGCTGATCAAGTTGCTGACCGGCGTGCATCCGCGCAGTTCCGGCGAAATCCGCTGGCGCGGCGCGCCGGTCGCCATCGCCACGCCGCACGAGGCGATCGCGCTCGGCGTCAACGCGGTGCACCAGGAGGTGGTGCTGTGCCCCCACCTGAGCGTCGCGGCCAACCTGTATCTCGGCGACGAGAGGACGCGCTTCGGCCTGTTGCGACGCGGCGAGATGGTCCGCGCCGCCCGCGTATTGCTCGACGGCCTCGGCTTCGACCTGCCGGCGGACGCGCCGTTGTCGTCGCTCACCATCGGCCAGCAGCAATTGGTGGCGACCGCGCGCGCGCAGAGCCGCGGCGTGAAGTTCCTGATCTTCGACGAACCGACCGCCTATCTCACCCGCAGGGAGGCCGCGGCCCTGTTCGCGCTGATCCGCCGGCTGAAGGCCGAGGGCGTCACGATCGTCTACATATCGCACCGGCTCGAAGAGGTGTTCGAGCTGTCCGACCGCGTGTCGGTGCTGCGCGACGGGGCGCTGGTGGGCACCCGCACGACCGCGGACACCGACGAAGCGGAACTCATCTCCCTGATGATCAACCGCACGATCGAGCAGATCTACCACAAGGTGGCGGTCGAGCCCGGCGCCACGCTGCTGGAGACGCGCTCGCTCTCGGGCGAGGGATTCGCCGACGTCTCGCTTTCCGTCCGCGCCGGCGAGATCGTCGGCCTCTACGGCCTGATCGGCGCCGGTCGCAGCGAATTCGCGCAGAGCCTGTTCGGACGCCGGCCGTCCCGTTCCGGCGAAATCCTCTGGCAGGGCCGCCCGGTCTCGATCCGCGCCGAACGCGACGCGATGAGGCTGGGCATCGCGCTCTCGCCCGAAAGCCGCCGCGACCAAGGCCTGTGCCTCGGGCTCGGCGTCGGCAACAACCTCAACCTGCCCGTGTACGGACGGTTGTCCTGGGGGCCGCTGCTGCGCGGGCGGGCGGAAGCGCGCAACGCCGACCGCCAGATCCGCGACCTCCGGATCAAGGCGGCTTCGCGCCATGCGCCCGCCTCCAGCCTTTCGGGCGGCAACCAGCAGAAAATCGTGATCGGCAAGTGGCTCAGCCACGGCGCCAAGCTCTTCATCTTCGACGAACCCACCGTCGGCGTCGACGTCGGCACGAAGGCGGAGATCTACCGGCTGTTCGGCGACCTGCTGCAGGCCGGCGCGGGCATCGTGATGATCTCCTCCTATTTGCCCGAGGTCCACGAACTCGCCGACACGCTCCACGTCTTCCGGCGCGGCGCGCTGGTGGCGAGCCACGCGCGCGGCGAAGCGGGGCATGAACGGATTCTGGCCGAGGCGATCGGCGTCTGAGCGCGCGCCGGGCGGGGCGCGCCGGCCAAACGGGGGGCGGAACGCGATGGACGAAGTCGACGCTGCGAAGGGCCGGCGGGACAGGTTGGCGCTGCTGTTGAGCCTGACGCTGTTCCTGCTGCTGGCCGCGATGTGGGTCGCGCTGTCGTTCGCGACGGGCACGTTCTGGTCGTCGGTCAACATCGTCAACCTGCTGCGGCAGGGCGCGATGATCGCCGTGCTCGCCGTCGGCGAGACCTTCGTCATCATCACGGCGGGCATCGACCTGTCGGTCGGCGCGGTGACGGGCTTCGCCAGCATGATCGTCGCGCTGTTGTTGACCGGATCGGGCTGGCTGACGCCGTTGCACCTCGGCTTCCTGTCGACGATCCCGGGCGCCGTGTGCGCGACCCTGGCGATCGGCGTCCTGATCGGCCTGTTCCACGGCTTCGGCATCGTGCGCATGGGCCTGCCGCCGTTCATCATGACGCTGGCGACGCTGAACATCCTGCGGGGGATCGGGCTCCTGATCACGCGCGGCGCGACGATCTCGATCACGAACGACGCGTTCACCGGATTTTCGCTGTCCTCGTTCGGCTCGTTCCCGTTCACCGACGGATCCACGTTCCGCGTGCCCGCGCTGTTCTGGATGGTGCTGCTGGTGGCCGTGCCCGGCTACGTGTTCCTCGGCCACACCCGCTGGGGCCGCTACCTCTTCGCCATCGGCTCGAACCGCGAGGCGGCCCGGCTTTCGGGCGTGAACACGCGCGCGATCACCTATCTCGCCTACGTGCTGTGCTCGTTCTGCGCCTCGTTCGTGGGCGTGTTGCTCGCGATGCGGATCGGAATCGGCAACCCGACCCAGGCGGAGGGGTGGGAATTGCAGGCGATCGCCTCGTCGGTGATCGGCGGCACGAGCCTGTTCGGCGCCGTGGGATCGGTGCAAGGCCCGATCATCGGCTCGTTCATCCTGACGACGATCAACAACGGCGCGAACCTGCTGAACCTCAACTCGTTCTGGCAGCTCGTCATCACCGGCGCGCTGATCATCCTGATCGTCTATTTCGACAATCTGCGCCGGAAGAAGTCCTGACCGGGGCGCGCGACCGACTTCACGTCAGCGCGCGGTCGAGGTGCGTGTAGCCGCCGTCGACGAACAGCCATTGGCCCGTCGTGTGGCTCGCGCGGGCCGACAGCAGGAACGCGACGGTGTCGGCGATTTCCGAGGGCGTCGTCATGCGGCGACCGAGCGGCACCTTGTCCTCGATCTCGCGTCGCCTCGCGTCCGGGTCGGGGAACCCGCGAAGCCAGGCCTCGTAGAGCGGCGTCATCACTTCGGCGGGAATCACCGCGTTGACGCGGATTCCGTCGTCGAGCAGCGAGACCGCCCATTCCCGCGTCAACGCGAGGACGGCGCCCTTGGCCGCGCAATAGCCGCTCGTGCCGCCCTGTCCGGTCAGGGCGGTCTTGGACCCGACGTTGACGATGACGCCACGCGACGCCTTCAGCGCGGGAAGACACAGGTGCGCGAGGCCGTAATAGTGCGTGAGGTTCAGGCGCAGCGACGCTTCGAACGCGGCCACGCCCGCATCGAGGCCGACGCGGTCGTTCACGCCGGCGTTGTTGACGAGACCGTGGACGGCGCCGAACGCTTCTAGGGTGGCGGCCACGGCGGAGCGGCAGGCGGCCTCGTCCTGGAGTTCCAGTTCGAACGTCCGCGACTTCGGCTGCGCCTCGCGCAGGGCGGCCTCGATCGCCGGGTCGGTCGCGCGCCGGCCGAAGATCACGGGAACCGCGCCCTCGCGCGCGAGCGCGAGGCAGATCGCCGCGCCGATGCCCGACGATCCTCCGCTGACGATCACGATGCGCCCGTCAAGGTCGAGGTCCATGCGTTCACTCCGCGCGCCCGTCGGCTGGCGAACGTTCGGCCAGTCCATAGAACCGCCGGGCGGTGTCGCCGAATATATCCGCCTTGGCCTCGGCCGGAAGCGCCGCGAAGGCGCCCTGCGCCAGCGCGAGCCAAGCGCCGTAGTCCGTCGCCAACAGCGACACCGGCCAATCGCTTCCCCACATGAGCCGGGACGGCCCGAAAAGCGCGAGCAGGCGCCGCGCCACGTCGTGCAGCGCCGCGCGCGTCGCCGCGGGGTCGCGCAAAAGGGCCGCCGGCATTTCCGTCGGCAATCCCGAGACCTTGCAATGCACGCGGGGGCGCGCCGCCAGCGCCGCCAATCCGCGGTCCCAGCGGGCCCATTCCTCGGATGTCGCGGCGGCGCCGAAGGGCGGTTTCGCCGCATGGTCGACGACGACGGGCAAGCAGGGATGCGCGTCGACGAAGTCGATCAGCGCCGGCAGGTGCTCGCCGCGCACCAGCGCGTCGAACCGCAATCCGTGGTCGGTCAAGGCGGCGACGGCTTCCCGCGCCGGGCGGGTCGCGATCCAGCCGACGTCGGGCAGGTCCTGCAACATCGGCCGCACGCCCTTGAATTTCGGGCGCCGGGCGAGTGTGGCGATGCGCATCGCGCTCGCGGGGTCGGCCAGGTCGCACCAACCGACGACGCCTGCGACCATCGGCGTCGCGTCCGCCAGTTCGAGGAGGAAGTCGGTCTCCGCGTCGCTCGGCGCCGCCTGCACGAGAATCGTTTGCGCGACGCCCGCCCGGATCGCCTCGCCCGGATAGTCGGCGGGCAGGAAATCGCGGAGGAGCGGCGCCAAGGTCGGGACGCCGGGGCGCAGCCAACCATAGTCGCCGCGCGTCGGCTTCCAGAAATGGTGGTGGGCGTCGACGATCAACGGCGCGCTCCGTCATCGGCGGAAATTTGCACGAATGGCGGTCCCGCAAAAGCGGTCATTCGCGAACGGGGCGGCGCGTCGCTATAGAGAGATCGCGTGCGGGGCCATCCCGCGCGCCGATCGGGTCCGCGCCGACGGGTCCCGATCCTTTCCGAATCGAAGGGTCGCCGATGCCGCAAACGCCGCCGCCGTCCGATTACGAAGGCTTGATCCGGACGATCCACGAGCGCCACGACGGCATGAGCAAGTCCTACAAGCGGATCGCCGTCTACCTGACGCAGAACCCCAACGACGTGGCGGTGCTGTCGGTCGGCGCGATCGCGGAGCGCTGCGGCGTCCACGCGTCCAACGTCGTGCGTTTCGCCCAGGCGCTCGGCTACGACGGTTTCAAGGCGCTCCAAGTCCCGTTCCAGAAGCGGCTGTCCACCGCGGCGCCGGGTTTCGAGGCCCGCGTCAAGGCGCTGGAAGGCGAGCTCGGCGCGCGCAAGGACAGGAGCGAGGGCGGGTTCCTGAGGGATCTGGTCGTGCGCGACATCGCCTCGCTGCGGAACCTGCTGTCCGACGTCTCCGCCGCGGACCTCAAGAAGGCGGTGACGCTGCTGGAAAAGGCGGAGGTCATCTACCTGCTTGGCCAGCTCCGTTCGTCGCCGGTCGCCGAGCTGCTGAGATACGTGCTGACGATGCTCGGCAAGCGCTGCGTCCTGCTCGACCCGAGCGGCGGCCTCGCCACGCACATGGCGCGCGCGATCCGCAAGACCGATCTCCTGTTCGCGATCTCGTTCCGTTTCTACGCCAACGAGGTCGTCAACGTCGTCGACGAAACGGCCGGCCGGAACGTGCCCGTGATCGCGATCTCCGACAGCACGCTGTCGCCCGTCGCCAAGGCCGCCACCGTGCTGTTCGCGGTGCCGGAGCACGAATACACGTTCTCGCGGTCGCTGGCCGCCCCGATGTGCCTCGCGCAGGCGCTGACCGTCGCGTTGGCGGCGCGATTGCAGAAGAACACGGTGAACCCGAGGATTCCGATCGTCACCGGACAATGAGGCGACGGACGCTCGCGATGTTCTGGGACCTCAGAAGCCCGCGTTGACCACGAGCGCGGGATCGAGCCGGCCGGCGAAGAAATCGAGCACGTTGCGCACCGAGGAGACCGCCATCCGTTCGGCCGCCTCCCGCGTCAATCCGGCTATGTGGGGGGAAAGCGTGACCTGATCGAAACCGAGCAGGGGATGGTCCCCGGCGGGCGGCTCGTCGTCGAACACGTCGAGCCCCGCCGCGCCGACCCGTCCCGAGGCCAGGGCGGCGGCCAGCGCCGCTTCGTCGACGACGCCGCCGCGCGACGTGTTGACGACGACGAGGCCCGGTTTCACCAGCGCGAATTCCTCGGCGCCCAAGATCGGCCGGCCCGTCCTGGGCACATGGATCGAGACCACGTCGGCCCATGAGAGCCCTTCGGCGAGCGCGGCGACCGGGGCGGTCGGCCCTTCGGGCCATCCCCTCGATGCGAGGATCGGGTCGAACGCGCGCACGTCCATGCCGAAGCCCTGCGCCATCCGCGCGAGGTGACGGCCCGAACGCCCGAAGCCGACGATCAGGAGGTTCTTGCCCGTGATCTCGCCCGCTTGGAGCGCGTTGCGCCAGCCCCAGTTCCCTTCGCGCACCGCGCGGTCGCCACGCACCAGCCGTTTCGCGCAGGACAGCAAGAGGGTCATCGCGTGTTCGGCGACGGAGAGCGAGTTGACGTCGCCGGCGACGCAAAGCGGGATCTTGCGTTCGTTCAGCGCCGCGAGGTCCACGGCGTCGTAGCCGACGCCGTGCCGCGACACGATCTTGAGGCGCGACGCGCGGGCGATGGTCGCCGCCGACATCGGCTGGGTGCGGATCACCAAGGCGTCGGCGCCGCCGATCGACGGCGCGTAACTCGGTTCGGAGACCTCGTCCACGCATTCGAACGTGAAGCCGTCGCGGCCGTCGAGCAGCGCCAGGCCGGCGGGATGCAGCTTGCCCGCGATCAGGACGTGGGGCACGTCAGAACACCACCTGGGCGAGCTTCACGTCGAGATAGTCGCGGATGCCCTCGATGCCGCCTTCGCGTCCCATGCCGGAAAAGCCGGTGCCGCCGAACGGCGCCTCGGAGGCTGCGAGCGCGAATGAATTGATTCCCACCATGCCGGCCTTCAATTCCGCCACCGTGCGGCGCGCGCGCGTCGGCGAGCGGGTGAAGGCGTAAGCCGACAGCCCCATGTCGCAGGCGTTGGCGCGCGCGATCGCCTCGTCGTCGGTGCGGAAGCGCGCGATCGCCGCGATGGGCCCGAAGTTCTCATCGGCCATGACCTTCATGCCGTCGGCGACTTCGGTCAGCACGGTCGGCTCGAAGAAATGCCCGGCGTTGAAGCCGGCGGCCCGGCGCCCGCCGGAGACCACGCGCGCGCCGTCCCTCACGGCCCCGGCGACGATGCCCTCGATCTCCGCCAGTCGTGCGGCGCCGATCAGCGGCCCCATGCCGACCGACGGATCGAGGCCGTCGCCGAGCTTGATCGCCCTGGCGCGCGCGACGAAGCCGGCGACGAACCCGTCGTGCAGGCTCTCGTGCACGAAGAAGCGGTCCGGCGTCACGCAGACCTGCCCCGCGTTGGCGTATTTCGTCGGCACGGCGACGTTCAGCGCCATCTCGAGGTCGGCGTCCTCATAGACGATCAGCGGCGCGTTGCCGCCGAGCTCCATCGACACCTTCTTCGTCGTTTCCGCCGCGTCGCGGATCATCTGCTGGCCGACGCGGGTCGATCCGGTCAGGGAGACCTTCCGCACCGCCTTGGACGCCATGATCGGCGCGTAGGTGGCGGCCGTCGGCCCGACCACGAGGTTGATCGCGCCGGCGGGCAGGTCGCCGGCGCGACAACAATCGACCATCGTCATCGCCGTGCCGGGCGTGTGCGAAGAGGGGCGCACGATCACCGAACAGCCCGCCGCCAGCGCGGGGGCGACCTTGCGGGCGATCAGCGCGGCCGGAAAGTTCCATGCCGTGAAGGCCGCAGCGATTCCGACCGGCTCGTGGACGACCTCGAATCGCCCCCCGGGCACGCGGCTCTCCACGATGCGGCCGTAGATGCGACGCGCCTCCTCGGCGTACCAGCGGAACTGGTCGACGGCGAGCGCCCATTCGCGTTGGGCCTGCGCGATCGGCTTGCCGGTCTCGCTGGAGATCATGCGCGCGGCTTCTCCCGCGCGGCGGATCATCTCGTCGGCGATGGCGTGCAGCGCGTCGGCGCGCGCGAAGGCCGGCGTCGCGCGCCACGCCCTGAAGCCCGCTTCGGCGGCGTGGATCGCTTCCTGCGTATCGGCGACGCCGGCGACGGGCGCCTCGCCCAGCGACGCCCCGGTCGCCGGGCTGGCGACCGGCGCTTCTGCGCCGTCGGCGGCCCGACGCCATGCGCCGGCGATGAAAAGCCCGAAACGTCGATACATGCGGCTGGATCTCCGATGGTCCCGGCGGGTCACCCTCGGATCGCCGCCGGCGCGGCGAACCCGGCCGCCGGCCGTTTCCGATCCGATCGTTTCGCAATTTTCATTGCAATATGTCGTCGTTGTCAATACACGATGCAAACAATAATGCTGCACGCGTCCGTCGAGGAGGGAGACCGCATGTCCGGCGCCACGGTTCGCGTCACGATGGCCCAAGCGCTCGTGCGCTGGCTGACCCGTCAGTTCACCGAGATCGACGGCGTCCGCGTGCCGCTGTTCGCCGGCGTGTTCGGCATCTTCGGCCATGGCAACGTGACCTGTCTGTCGGAGGCGCTGGAGGCGGCGCAGGACGACCTGCCGACTTGGCGCGGCCAAAACGAACAGTCGATGGCGCTCGCCGCCATCGGTTTCGCCAAGGCCAAGCGGCGCCGGCAGATCATGGTCGCGACGTCCTCCATCGGACCGGGCGCGCTGAACATGGTGACGGCGGCGGGAACGGCGCACGCCAATCGCCTGCCGGTGCTGCTGATCGCCGGCGACACCTTCGCCAACAGGCTGCCCGACCCGGTGCTCCAGCAGGTCGAGCATTTCAACGATCCCACGATCACCGTGAACGACGCGTTCAAGGCCGTGACGCGCCATTGGGACCGGATCATGCACCCGGCGCAAATCCTGCAATCGCTGCCGCAGGCGGTCGCTACGATGCTCGATCCCGCCGATTGTGGCCCCGCGTTCCTCGCATTGCCGCAGGACGTCCAGGAGCTGGCGTTCGATTACCCCGAGGCCTTCTTCGAGGAGCGTATGTGGTCGGTTCCGCGCCCGCGCCCGGATCGCCGAAGGCTCGCCGAAGCGGCGGCGCTGCTGATGACGGCCAAGAAACCGATCCTGATCGCGGGGGGCGGCGTGCGTTATTCGCTCGCCGAGACGGCGGTCGGGGAATTCGCCTTGAAGCACGGCATACCGATCGTCGAGACCATCGCCGGCAAGGGTGGCCTGACCCACCACCATCCCGCCCATGCGGGGCCGATCGGCATCGTCGGCTCGACGTCGGCAAACGCGCTGGCGGCCGAGGCGGACGTGATCCTCGCGGTAGGCACGCGCCTGCAGGACTTCACGACCGGCTCGTGGACGGCGTTCGGCGCCGACGCGAAGTTCATCTCGATCAACGCGGGGCGGTTCGACGCGACGAAGCACCGCGCGCTCGCGGTGGTCGGTGACGCGCTGGAGACGGTGAAGGAGCTCGACGCGGCCTTGGGCGCGTGGCGCGTCGATCCCGCGCACATGGCGCGCGCGAAGGCGCTGTTCGGGGACTGGAACGCCCTGCTCGACGGGCGCCAGGCGCCGGGCAACGCGGCGGTCCCCACCTATGCGCAGGTCGTCAGCCTCGTGAACGCGGCGGCGGGCGACAACGACACGCTGATCTCGGCGGCCGGCGGGCTGCCCGGCGAAGTGGCGAAGGGCTGGCGCGTCAAGGCGCCCAACACGTTCGACCTCGAATTCGGTTTCTCCTGCATGGGTTACGAGATCGCCGCCGGCTGGGGCCATGCGATGGCCAATGCCGGCCCCGGCTGCCTCGGCGGCACGCCGATCGTGATGGTGGGCGACGGCACCTACATGATGATGAACTCTGACGTGCATTCGACGGTGCTCGCCGGGCACAAGATGATCGTCATCGTCTGCGACAACGGCGGCTACGCGGTGATCGACCGCTTGCAACGCGCCAAGGGCGTGCCGGGCTTCAACAACCTGCTCGTCGATTGCCGCGTGAAAAATCCGGAGGCGCCGTTGCACGTCGATTTCGCCAAGCACGCCGAATCGATGGGCGCCGCTGCGCGGCATTGCGAGACCCTCGCCGAATTCGCCGCCGCGCTGCACTGGGCCAAGGGCAACGACCGCACGACCGTGCTCTCCATCGCGACCGATCCCCATTCCTGGGTTCCCGGCGACGCCGACTGGGACGTCGGCGTGCCGGAGGTGTCGTCGCGCGATACGGTCCGGGCCGCGCGCAAACAGCAGGAAGAGATCCGCGCCAAGCGGCGCCTGGGAGTCTGACGGGCCATGAAAGCCAAACTCGGAATCGCGCCCATCGCCTGGTGGAACGACGACCTCGCCGAACTCTCCGACGACGTGAGCCTCGACGAATGCCTGCGGCAGGCGAGCGTCGCCGGCTTCACCGGCATGGAGACCGGCCGCCGCTTCCCGATGGACATGGGCGAGCTGGGTCCCATCCTCGCCCGCCACGGCGTCTCCGTGTGCGGCGGCTGGTTCTCCGGCCGGCTGCTCGACGGCGACATCGAGCGCGAGAAAGACCGCGTCCGCGCGCAGCTCGACTTCTTCGTCGCCGCAAAGGCGCCCTGCATCGTCTATGGCGAGACCGCCCGTTCGATCCAGGGCGTGCGCGCCGCGCCGCTCTCGACCAAGCCGAAGCTCTCCGAGGGCGAGATGAAGGCCTACGGTCGCAAGATGACCGCGTTCGCCGAATGGTGCGCCGGCGAGGGCATGCCGATCGCCTACCATCACCACATGGCCGCGGCGATCGAGACCGAGGCCGAGCTCGACGCGCTGGTGGCCAATTCGGGCGAGGCGCTGCCGCTGCTGTTCGACGCCGGCCACATGGCTTTCGCCGGCGGCGACGTGCTGCGCGTGATCGACAAGCACCACGGGCGCATCGGCCACGTGCACACGAAGGACATCCGGCGCGCCGTCGTCGACGGGCTCGATCGTTCGCGCGAAAGCTTCCTCGACGCGGTGGTCAAGGGCGCCTTCACCGTGCCCGGCGACGGCTCGCTCGATTTCGCCGCCATCGTCGGCCGTCTCGCTTCGCACGGATACGAGGGATGGTTCGTGGTCGAGGCCGAGCAGGACCCCAAGATCAACCCGCCGCTCGCCATGGCGACGAAGGGGCACGCGGAACTGCTGCGCGTGATGGCGCTGGCGGGATACGAGGTCGTGCGCTGAGCGGCCGCGCCGCAAATCGGGGAAACGAAGCATGAGTCTCGGCATCGGCGTCATCGGAACGGGCGTGATGGGGTCCGAACACGCGCGCCTCGCCGCGCGCGAGATCCCCGGCGCGCACCTGGCGGGCGTGTTCGACGCCGACGCCGGACGCGCGCGGGCGGCGGCCGCGGGCGCGACCGTTTTTCCCGATCCTCGAGCCTTGATCGCGTCGGACCGGGTCGGCGCGGTCGTCATCGCCTCGCCCGACGGGACCCATGCCGAACTTGCCTTGGCCTGCCTCGAGGCCGGCAAGCCTGCGCTGTGCGAAAAGCCGCTGGCGTCCACGACGGCGGAGGCCCTTCGGGTGGTCGAGGCGGAAGTCGCCTCGAAGCGCAGGTCGATCCAAGTCGGTTACATGCGCCGGTTCGATCCCGGTTATCTGGAGATGAAACGGATCAAGGACACCGGCGGAATCGGCGCACCGACGCTGCTGCACAACGTGCATCGCAACGTGCGGGCGCCGGAATGGTTCACGGGCCCGATGGCGGTGACCAACTCGTTCGTTCACGAGATCGACGTCAGCCGCTGGCTGACCGGATCGGAAATGGTCTCCGCCCGCGTGGAAGCGGGCCCGGGCGGCGATCCCTTGATGATCACGATGCGGACGGATCGCGGCGAGATCGTCTCGACCGAAGTCCACATGAACGCGGCCTATGGCTACCACGTCCACGCGGAAATGGTCGGGCGCGAAGGCACGGTCGCGCTGGCGCCGCCGTCGCTCGTCTCGCGGAACAAGGAGGGCGCCGGCGGCATCGTCTATCCGGACGATTGGGTGCCGCGTTTCGCGGACGCCAATCGCCGGCAGATGACCGAATGGGTCCGCGCCGCGGCTGCGGGAACGCCGGTCGGCGCGAGCGCCTGGGACGGTTACGTCGCCTCCGCGATCGCCGAGCAGGTCGCCGCGGGAATGGCGGGGGACCGACCGACGGCGCTGAGCGTTCCGGCGCGCCCCTCGCTTTACGGTTGAACGCGGCGGCGCGGCCCGGGCGGGCCGCCGTCGGTCTCGCTCGCGTCCATCGAGGCGCGCAACGGAGAGGTGCGATGATCAATTACGCCGTCGTCGGGGCAGGATGGATTTCGCAGGAGGCTTTCCTGCCCGGCGTCGGGCAGTCCGGCAATTCGCGCGTCGCCGCCATCGTCAGCGGCGACCGCGCCAAGGCGGAGCGTCTCGCGGCGTTTCACGGCATCGGCGCCGTCGTCGGCTACGAGGGCTTCGACGCGCTGCTGCGCGGTCCCGCCATCGACGCGGTCTATGTCGCGCTGCCCAACGACATGCACGCGGACTACGCGATCCGGGCGGCGCGCGCCGGCAAGCACGTCCTCGTCGAGAAGCCGTTGGCGACCACTGAAGACGAGGCGCTGGCGATGATCGCCGCGGCGCGCGCGAGCGGCAGGTTCCTGATGACCGCCTATCGGCTGCACAACGAGCCGGGCACCGTCGCCGCGCTCGAGCGCATCCGGGCCGGCGACATCGGCCGGCCCTTGGTCTTCCAATCGGCGTTCGGATTCCAGGCCGCGACGGGAAACCATCGCCTGCGGGCTTCGGCGTGGGGAGGGCCGTTGCAGGACGTCGGTGTCTATTGCGTCAACGCGGCGCGGCACGTTTTTTCCGAAGAGCCCGTCGAGGCGATGGCCACCGCCCACCGGCCGGCGGACGATCCGCGCTTCGGCGACATCGACGCCTCGGTGGCCGCGACGCTGCGGTTTCCCTCCGGCGGGCTCGCGCAATTCGTCGCCAGCTTCGGCACGGCGGCGGTCGACGATTATCGCGTCGTGGGAACGCTGGGCGACCTGCGGCTCGATCCCGGTTTCCGGTTCGAGACCGCGACCCGGCTGCTGCTGCGCCGCGACGGAAAGTCGATCGAGACCCAATTCCCGCGCATCGACCAATTCGGCGCGCAGGTCGCCTATTTCTCCGATTGCATCGCCAACGGAACGCCTCCGGAGAGCGACGGCGAGGAGGGGCTGGCGGACTTGCGCGTCCTGCTCGCGATCGAGAAAGCCGCTTCGACCGGGCGCCCGCAGCCCATTTCCTCGCCTCCGCGCGCGCGCCATCCCACGCCCGACATGGTGCGCGAGATTCCGCCGACCGACAGGCGTCTCGTCCTGTGAGGCGCCCGGGCGTCCGCGGTCACGGCACGGCGCGCACGACGCGCGCGAAGGCCGCAACGACTTCGGCGCGCGCGGCGGCCAGCGCTCCGACGAGCGCGCGGAAGTCCGGCAGGCCGGCGGCCGCGGCGACGCGGCGCTTCAGGCCGCTCGAAGCGGTCGCCGGATCGAACCGTCCCTCGACCGACAGGCGCAGGATCTGTTCGGTGGCGACATAGAGCGCGTGCGCGTCGAGCAGGCGCCGCGCGTCGTCGGGATCGACCGCGCCGCTCGCCGCGCCGGCGTCGAGGATGCGCCTCGTCGACACGTCGAGCGCGCCGGGATCCGAATTCGCCGTCGCCAGGGCGACGAACTGCGCCGCGAACTCGACGTCGAGCAGGCCGCCCCTGACGAGCTTGAGGTCGAACGGATCGTCGGTGGCGCGCTCCTTGGCGATCAGCGCCCGCATTTCGAGGACGTCCGCGGCCAGCGCCGCCCGGTCGCGCGGGCGCCGCAGGACGGCGCGCAGCGTCGTTTCGGTCGCCCGGCCGAGCCCGGAATCGCCGGCCACGATCCGCGCGCGCGTCAGCGCCATGTGTTCCCACGTCTCCGCCTCGCGCTCCTGGTAGTCGGCGAACGCCGCGAAGCTCGTCGCGAGCGGCCCCTTGCGGCCGAACGGACGCAGGCGGAGATCGACCTCGTAGAGCGTGCCGGAGCGCGTCGGCGCCGACAACGCGGCGACGAGCCGCTGCGTCAGCCGCGCGAAATATTGCATCGCCGGCAGGCCGCGCGGACCGTCCGACGGCGCAAGCGCGTCCGGGGCGTCGTAGACGAGGATCATGTCGAGGTCGGACGCGGCGGTCATTTCCCGCGAACCGAGCTTTCCCATCGCCAGCACCGCCGCCCGCCCGCCCGGCACGCGCCCGTGCTCGCGCGCGAACTCGCCCTCGACCGCGGGCAGGATCGCCCGCAGGGCGCCTTCCGCCAGGCCGGAATAGGCCGCCCCAGCCTCCGCGGCGGGCAACGCGCCCGACAGCACTTCGACGCCGACGAGGAATTGCTCCTCGCGCACGAACTCGCGCGCGCGGTCGAGGCGATCCTCGTAATGCGCCGCCGGCGCGATGTAGCCCGCCAATCGCTCCCGCACGTCCTCCGCCCGCGAGGCGCGCGCGGCGCCGCCGGCGCGCTCGGGGTCGATCGCCGCGTCGAGGACGTGCGGACGGCGAGCGATGACGTTGGCGAGCCGCGGCGCGGACCCCAGCGCATCCGCGAACAGGTCGAGGATCGCGGGTTTCGAGCGCAGGATCGACAGCAGTTCGACCGCCGAAGACATCCCTGACAGCGCCTCGTCGAAGGCGGCGAGCGCCGCGTCGGCGTCCCCCGAGCGCGCGAAAGCCGACAGCAAGCCGGGGGGGAGTTCCGTCAACGCCGCCCGCGCCCGCTCGCTGCGGATCGCGGCCCGTCGTCCGAAATGCCAGCCGCGCACCGTTTCGGCGGCGCGCGCGGGGTCCCTGAACCCCAGCTTGTGCAGCGTACCCAGCGTGCCCGGATCGTCGCCGGCGCCGGTGAAGACGAGGCTGCCGCCCGCCGCGCCCAGCCCCGGCGCCTCCTCGAACAAGCGCGCGTAGTGCATTTCCACGAGGCGCAGGCGGCGCGACAGCGCGCGCGCGAAGGCGTCCGTGCGCGCGAAGCCGCAGAACTTGGCGAAACGCGCGAACTTCTCCGGGTCCGTCGGCAGGCGGTGCGTCTGCTCGTCCGCCACCATCTGCAAACGATGCTCGACGCGGCGCAGGAACCCGTAGCATTCGGTCAACTCGTCGCGCGCCCTCCCGTCGATCCAGCCCGCGGCCGCCAGCGCCGCCAGCGCGCCGACGGTGGCGGGCTGGCGCAGCGCTGGGTTCTTGCCGCCGAACACGAGTTGTTGGGTCTGGGCGAAGAATTCGATTTCCCTTATGCCGCCGCGGCCGATCTTTACGTCATGGCCCAACGTGGCGACTTCGCCGTGGCCCTTGAACGCGTCGATCTGCCGCTTCATCGCGTGCACGTCCGCGATCTGCGCGAAGTCGAAATACTTCCGCCAGACGAACGGCGCGAGGTCGGCGAGGAAGCGGCGGCCGAACGTCTGGTCGCCGGCGACCGGCCTCGCCTTGATGAGGGCCGCGCGCTCCCAGTTCTGGCCGACCGACTCGTAATAGGCGAAGGCCGCCGCCTCCGAGATCGCCACCGGGTTGGACGCCGGATCGGGCCGCAGGCGCAAGTCGACGCGCAGCGCGTAGCCGTCGGCGGTCCGCTCCTGCAAGATGCGCGCGACGTCCTGCACGATGCGCGAGAGCGCCCGGGCGGCGTCTTCGCCGACCTCCTGGCCCGCCGCCTCGCCGTCGTAGAACGCCACGAGGTCGACGTCGCTCGAATAGTTGGGCTCCCGGCCGCCGAGCTTGCCGAGGCCCAACAGGACGAGGCCGCC
>JAGWKJ010000235.1 GCA_028865375.1 Hyphomicrobiales bacterium
CGCCGCCGCCGGCGGTCGCGCCCCTCTCGAATTGCCCGGGGGCGATTGCCCGCATTACGACGTGTTCCGCGGCTGTCACGACTGACGCGCGGACGCGTCGCGGCCCGAACTCAATCGCGCAGGGACGACAGGAACCGCTGCAATTCCGGCGTCTCGGGCGCGGAGAACAATCGATCGGGCGGGCCCTGCTCGTGGACGCGGCCCTGGTGCATGAACACGACGCGGTCGGCCACCTTCCTCGCGAACGCCATTTCATGTGTCACCATCAGCAGCGTCATGCCGTCCGCCGCCAGACCCTCGACGACGTCCAGCACCTCGCCGACGAGTTCGGGATCGAGCGCGGACGTGATCTCGTCGCACAGCATGATCGAGGGCGACATTGCCAGCGCGCGCGCGATCGCCACGCGCTGACGCTGCCCTCCCGACAGGTCGCGGGGCATCGCGTCGAATTTGTCGGCGAGACCGACGCGCGCGAGCAGGCGCTCGGCGTCGGCGCGCGCCTGCGCCGGCGCGAGGCGACGCACCAATCTCGGCGCGAGCATCACGTTGCGTCCGGCATCGAGGTGCGGGAAGAGGTTGAAGTTCTGGAAAATCATGCCGACTCGGCGCCGCAGCGCGCGCAAGGCCGCGCCGTCCGAGGAGACGACGGGCGCGCCTTCCACCTCGAGGCGGCCGGCGTCGAAACGCTCCAAGCCGTTCACGCACCGCAGCAGCGTGCTCTTTCCAGAACCCGAGCGGCCGATGATCGCCAGCACTTCACCCGCCTCGACCGAAAGGTCGACGCCGCGCAGCACGACGTTCGCGCCGAAGGACTTCGTGAGCCCCGCGATTTCAATCGCGACCGGCATTCAGCCGAACCTCCAAGTTGCGCGCCGCCGCCGATATCGGCCAGCAGATCGCGAAATAGAATGCGCCGACGGCCGCATAGACCGGCAGGGGGCGCAAGGTGGCGTTGGCGATCATGCCGCCCGCGCGGGTCAATTCCACGAAGCCGACGACCGACGCGAGCGCGGTGCCCTTGATGACCTGCACCAAGAATCCGACCGTCGGCGCGACCCCGAGCCGGGCCGCCTGCGGCAGGATCACGTGCACGAAACCTTGGATCGGGGACAACGCCAACGAGCGCGCGGCCTCGGATTGGTCGCGGGAAACCGCTTCGACGCAGCCCCGCCAGATCTCGGCGAGGAACGCCCCGGAATAAAGGGTCAACGCCAAGGCGGCGGAGGTCCATGCCGACGTCTCGACGCCGACGAGCGGCAGCCCGAAATAACAGAGGAAAAGTTGGACCAGCAGCGGCGTTCCCTGAAACAGGTCGACATAGGCGCCCGCCGCCGCCCGCGCGACGCGCGAAGCCGAAAGCCGGCCGAAAGCCGCCACGGCGCCGGCCAACGATCCGCCGATGAATGCCAGCAGCGACAAGGCCAAGGTCCACCGCGCCGCCAACGCGAGGTTCCTCAGAATGTCCCATGCCGTGAATTCGACCATGTCAGTCGCCCGCCGCGAAACGACGGCCCGCTGCGAGCAGTCCGCGCCGCAGCGCCGCGGCCATCGCGAGATAAAGCGCGGCGACCACGATGAAGGATTCGAACGCACGGAACGTGCGGCTCTGGATCAACGATCCCGCGAACGAAAGTTCGGGGACCGAGATCTGTCCGCAGACGGCGGACCCGAGCATGACGATGGCGATTTGGCTCACCAAGGACGGCCACACCCGACCGAGCGCCGGTGGCGCGAGAACGTGCAGGAACGCTTGCGTCTTGGTCATTCCGAGGCTTGCGGCCGCTTCTCCTTGCCCCGCCGGCGCGGCATCGAGGCCGGATCGGACGATCTCGGTCGCGTAGGCGGCGAGGTTGAGCGACATGGCGAGCAGCGACGCCGCGGTCGCCGGCAATCGCAGTCCGAGCGCCGGCAGCGCGAAAAAAATGAAATAGAGTTGGACCACGAATGGCGTATTCCTGATCGCCTCGACATAGGCGCCCACGGCGAACCGCAGCGCGGCAGGGCCGTCACGCCGCGCCGCCGCGCCGGCCACGCCCCCCGCCAATCCGATCACGGACGCGACCGCGGTCAAACCGAGCGTCCAAGCCGCGCCCGACAGCAACGACGGCCACGCCGCCAGCACCGGCCGGAAGTCGAGCGCGACCTGCATGTTCGGACGCCGGATTTCGGCTTAAGGCAGGTCGCCGACCGGACGGCCCAGCCATTTCTTCGACAAGGCGTCCAATTCGCCGTCCGCGCGTGCGGCGGCGATGATCGCGTCGAGCTTGGCGCGAAGCGCGTCTTGTCCCTTCGCGACGCCGATGAAATTCGGGCTGTCCTTGAGCAGGAACTTGTATTCGACGCCGAGCGAGGGATCCTTTTTCATGATCGCCTGCGCGACCTGGACGCTGGTCGCCACCAGCTTCGTCTGGCCCGAGAGGAACGCGGCGATCGTCGCATTGTTGTCCTCGAACCGATGGACGTCGGTCGAGGGCGGCGCGACCTTGGTCAGTTCGGTGTCTTCCACGGCGCCGCGCGTGACCGCGATGGACATGCCGGCGAGATCGGCCGGCTTCGCGGCCGGCACGCCCTTGGGACCGAAGATGCCGACGAAAAACGGCGAGTAGGCATGGGTGAAGTCGATCACCGCGGCCCGCTCGGGAGTCTTGCCGAGCGTGGATATCACCAAATCCGCCTTGCCGGTCTGGAGATAGGGTATCCGGTTCGCCGAGGTCACCGGCACGAGCGTCGTCTTCACCCCGAGCTTGGCGCCCACGAGATTGGCCATGTCGATGTCGAGCCCTTGCGGCGCCAAATCGGTGCCGACGAACCCATAAGGCGCGAAATCAGTGGGAATGGCGATCTTGACCTCTTTCGCCGCCATGATCGACTGAAGCGCGTCCGCGGCCCTTGCCACGCCCGAAAACGACAGGGCCGCCGCGCACAGCGCCCCGACCACGAGTCTCCGTCCAACTTCCATGTCCCGCCCCTCGTCGCGCGATCGCGTCCATCGACTATCGCGCCCATCGACTAAAGCAAATCCGGGGCCATTCTGATAGCCGGGCGCACGTCCGATCCCGCCAGGCCGCTCACCGCCTGCGCGTCGCCTCGCGCGCGCCCTTGGGCCGCGCTTCGCCGCCGCCCCAATTGTGCGGGCCCATGTCCTCGTCGGTCGGCTTTCGCACGCGCGAGGATGGCGGCGGCAGGTTGGCTGCGGCGCCGTATTTGCGCTCGCCGCGATAGGCGCCGGCGCGCGCCTCGACGTCCGCCTGGCGCGCCAACGGATCGTCGGCGACCGCGAGCTCGACCTCGCGCAACCGCTTGACCTCGTCGCGCAGGCGCGCCGCGGTCTCGAACTCGAGGTCGGCGGCGGCCTCGCGCATCCGGCGTTCGAGGTCCTCCAACGTCGCCTTCATGTTGTGGCCGGGCGCGGGGACGTCGGCGATGCCCGCATCCACGGTGACGTGGTCGCGCTCGTAGACCGAGCCCAGCACGTCGGCGATGCCGCGCCGGATCGTCTGGGGCGTGATGCCGTGCTCCTCGTTGTAGGCCGACTGCTTGGCGCGGCGGCGCTCGGTCTCCGCCATCGCGCGCTCCATCGAGCCGGTCACGCCGTCGGCGTAGAGGATGACGCGGCCTTCGACGTTGCGCGCAGCCCGGCCGATGGTCTGGATGAGCGAGGTCTCCGAGCGCAGGAAGCCCTCCTTGTCGGCGTCGAGCACGGCCACCAGCGCGCATTCGGGGATGTCGAGGCCCTCGCGCAGCAGGTTGATGCCGATCAGCACGTCGAACGCGCCCAGCCTCAGGTCTCGCAGGATCTCGATGCGCTCCAGCGTCTCGACGTCGGAATGCATGTAGCGCACGCGCACGCCGTTCTCGTGCAGGTATTCGGTGAGGTCCTCGGCCATGCGCTTGGTCAGCGTGGTGACGAGCGCGCGATAGCCCCGCCGCGCGACGTCGCGCACCTC
>JAGWKJ010000236.1 GCA_028865375.1 Hyphomicrobiales bacterium
CAGGCTCGGAGGCGGCGATGGCGGCGGCGGGCGGGGCGAAGGCATACATGGGAGGTCCGATCCAGTGCTGTAATCGGAAGCGCCAGCCCCCGATGACGCGCACAGTGCGCTGCAACGATTGATCCGTCCAACGAATGTTGCTAGGGTATTTCATTCCGATTCGGAATGAATGCCATGCTCGACACCGACCAGCTCCGTTCGTTCATCGCCATCGTCGACACGGGTTCGTTCACCCGCGCCGCGTTGCAGGTGAACAAGACCCAGTCCGCGGTTTCGATGCACGTGCGGCGGTTGGAAGAGCGGCTCGGCTGCACGTTGTTCGTGAAGCAGGGCCGCGGCGCGCGATTGTCGGACGAGGGCGAGAAGCTGGTCGGCTTCGCAAGGCGCATCCTGCAAACGGAGACCGGCGCCATCGCCGCCTTGTCGCGCAAGTCGCTGAGCGGCCGCGTTCGATTCGGCATTCCCGACGACTACGCCGAGTTTTACCTCGCGCGGATTCTCACGCAGTTCGTCGCCCGGCATCCGGCGGTCGAGACCTCCGTCATTTGCGAGCAGTCGATCGACCTCGCCCGCCTGATGGCGACGGGCACGCTCGACATCGCGCTGGTGACGCGGTTCGACGGTTTGCGGGACTTCGAGCCGGTGCGCGAGTTTCCGCTCGTGTGGGTCGCCTCGCCGCAATTCCATCTCGAGCCGGGCGATCCGGTGCCGGTCGCGCTCGGCAGCCCGGGCTGCGGATGGCGTCGCCACACGGAAGATCGTCTTGCGGCGTCCGCGTGCCGTTGGCGCACCGCGCTCGTCTCCAACAATTACTCGGCCATCGCGCCGATGGTGCGCGCGCGTCTCGCGGTCACCGTGCATCCCGCCGATTGCGTGCCGCCCGACCTGCGCGCGCTCGGGCCCGACAGCGGCCTGCCCGAACTCGGCATGTCGACCATCGGCCTCATCCGGGCGCCCGGCAATTTCTCTCCGGCGGCCGACGCGCTGGCCGATTGCATTCGTGAGGCGGTCGGCGAAGTCCGTCGCGCGGCCTGACCGTCGGGCGCCTCACGCCGGCTCGTGCGCGCGCTTCGACAGTGCCGCGAGCAGGTCGGTCTGGGTGATGACGCCGACCGGCCGGTGATACGTGTCGACGACGGCGACCGCGTGCGTCCTGCCGTCCGCGAGCGTTTCGACCAGCGCGAGCGCGGGGTCGTCCGGCCGCGCGGTCGCCGCGTCGGACATCACGCTGGCGATCCGCTCGTCGGGATGCAGCAGGTCGCAGATGCCCGCCATGCCGACGAGCACGCCGGCGGCGTTCACCACCGGCAGCGAGCGCACGCAATGGTCCCGGACGAGGCGGCGCGCGTCCTCCGCCTTCGCGGCCTGGTCGATCTTGAGCACGTCGCGCGACATGATGTCGGCGCAGGACAACGGCCCGTGGCGGCGCATCAGCGCGGCCGTCTCCACGCGCCGGATCAACGCGCCGAGGTCGTCGCGGTCGATGTCGAAGGTCTCGCCCATCCTCGCGAGCGCGGCGTCGATGTCGGAATCGAGCCAGCCCGAACGCGCCCGGGGAGGCGGGTCGGACGTATCGTGGACGCTGGTTGCCGTCCGCGCGGGAACGTGGGGCCACGTATGGCCCGAAAACCGATGAAACAGCCAGCCCGACGCCGCCAGCAGCGCCGAATTGAGCCCGACCGGAACCAGCGCAAAGGACAACCCGAGCGCCGGCTCGCGATGCGCCAACATGGCGCACAGCAGCGCCGCCGCCCCGCCGGGCGGATGCAGGCTGCGGGTCAGCGACATCAACGCGATCGAGACGCCGACCGCGACGCCGACGGCCAGGCGCGCGTCGCCGATCGCCCTTGCGGTCGCGATCCCCGTCAATGCGGACAGGACGTTGCCCACGATGACCGCCCACGGCTGCGCCAGCGGGCTCGACGGCACCGCGAACACCAGCACCGCGGAAGCGCCGATGGGCGCCACGATGAAAGGCAGCGGCGCTCCACCCGGCGCGACGAGGCTCGACAGCGCCGCGCCGAGCGCGATCGCCGCCGCGGCGCCGAGGGCCGCGAATGCGCGCCCCCCGACCGACCATCCCGGCGGGCTTGGCGTCAGCGCATCGAAACGGCGCTTCAGACCCGCGAAGATATCCGCGCCGCTCGACGTCCGCGCCATGAGTTCTCCCGACGCGCCGGCCGACCCGCGGCGCTCGATTGCCGTGCAATCCGTATATTTTTTGGGCGCGCGCCGGGTCAAGCGGCCGGCATGACGCGGCCGCACCGGACTTTCGGTCGATTCGCGCGTCGCGAACCGGTCCGTCGTCAGCCGATCATTGCACCGAGCCGAACGACAGGTCGCGGCTATAGGGCGGCGCCGGCACGCCGGCGATGCGGCTGCCTTGGCTGACCGGTCCGCCGGGGAACAGCTCGTAGAGATGCTTCTTGCCGCCGCGCATCGCGAAGGGTTCATCGAGCGCCTGCAACAGCCGCGTGCCGCTCAGGGAATGACCGTGCAACTTGTAATGCTTGCGCAGCAGGTGGACGACTTCCCAATGGTCGGGCGTCAGCGCGATGCCCTCCTTGACGGCGATCTCGCGCGCGATCTCCTCGTTCCAAGTCGGGAGGTGGCCGGGGTCTTCCGGCATGCCGCCTTGCAGCGCCGCCGCCAGTTCGGCGGCCGTATCGATTTCCGACATGGGACCCTCCTTGCGGATCCATGCTCGCGCGGTCGTCCGCGAGCGACACCCGCGACGCGATCCTAGCCCTGGACGGACGGCGGCGCCTATTGGCAATGCCCGAGGCAACGCATCAATTCGCCGTTGACGCGGTTGACGCAGGCCGATTGTGACATCAGGTCGCCGGCCCGGGTGCAAGCGTCCCCGTCGCGCTTCTGGTTCGAATAGCAGACCGAGCACGACATCACCGCGGACGGTTTGCGATCGCATTTCCAAGCCGAGCCCCCGCCACGGCAGACATAGCCGTTGGGACAGAAATAGGTCGTGATCTTTTTGCCGTGACGGACCCGCGCGCAATCGACGCGCACATGTACGACCGACGAGAATCCCGGCGCAGCGACCGGGGCGGGAGACGCCCGCCCCGCGGATACGGAGGCCAGCGATGCCATCACGACGATCGCCAGCATCGACGCGATCCCGATGGATACGCGTTTCGGATGTCCCTTGGATCCGAGCGAAATTCGTCCAAACATGACGCGACCCCCCAAGATATGGCCGCAAGGCCAAATCAGAAGGCAAATCAAGCACCTCTGAAGGCGCACCGCAACGGGACTCGTGCATCGCACGATAACGGGCGCACGTTTGCGCCAGGTTCCGGCGCGCGTGCGAGCGCCGCGGACGGACGCTCCCCGTCACGAAACCGACGCCCCGGCGCAACACGCGCCTCACATTGCGCCCCTACCCGCCGGTGGCGACTTTTCGCGATCGGGGGTTCCCATGCATTTCAGCCATTCCTTTGGCTTTGGCGCCGCGCGCTCCGCGGCCTTGGCGAGCGTCGCGCTGTCGGCCGTGGCCATCGGCGCCGCCTTCGCCCAGACCGCTGCACCGCCGACGGCGGCGCCCGGCTTCTCGGTTAGGGTGTTCGCCGCCTCGCCGGCCGGCGCGTCGGAGCCCGATTCGATCGCGATGGTCGGCGACCGCGCGTGGATCGGCTATGGCGACGGCGGCAAACCCGACGGCAGCGGCGGCGCGAAGAGCTCGATCGTCGAATTCTCCGCCGACGGCAAGGCGCTGCGCACGCTGACCCTGGCGGGCCACAACGACGGCCTGCGGCTCGATCCGCGTTCAGGCAAGCTGTGGGCGATCCAGAACGAGGATTCCGACCCGAACCTCGTGGTGATCGACCCCGCCACCGGCGCCATGAGCGCGCCCTATGCGTTCCCCGCCACCGCGCATGGCGGCGGCTACGACGATGTCACCTTCAAGGACGGCGCG
>JAGWKJ010000237.1 GCA_028865375.1 Hyphomicrobiales bacterium
CTTCGGCACGAACAGCCGCTCGCGGATGACGCCGTCCTCGGCCCAATTGTACATGTTGATCGGCGTGCCGGAGGGGACGTTGGCGAACCGCTTGTTGATGATCAACGCGCCGGGATATTGCGTCAGCCCGACCCCGTAGACGTTCTCGGTGTAGATCTTCTGGTATTGCTTCATCAGGTCGACGCGCTTGGCCGGGTCGTTGGTGGTCTCGAACGTCCTGACGATGTCCGCGAGCTTCTGCTCGAAGGGCAGCAGGTCGAGCGTCCCGTCCTTTCCGGCGCGGTGGAAGTAGCTCGTCTGCGGGCCGACCGCGGCGAGCTGTTCGGTGTTCTGCACCACCGACATCAGGTCCGAGTTGTTGCGCAACACCATCCAATCGAAGCGGCCGGAATAATTCGCCGCGTCGCGCTCCTTGCCGGCCTGGACGTTGAGGACGACTTGGATCCCCAGCGCCTGCATCGCCGTCTGCACGCCCTCGGCGAGCGTCTTGTCGGTCTGGTAGTCGCCGTTGACGAGCAGCGTCACCTTGACCTTGGCGCCGCCGTCGAGGTTCGCCGGGAAGTTGACGAAGCCGTCGCCGGTCGTGTCTTTCAGGCCCGCTTTCGCCAGCTCGGCCTTCGCGCCGGCGAGGTCATAGGGGAAATAGACCGTCGAGGCGCGATCGTAGAAGCTCGTGCCGTCGAGCAGTCCGCCGGGATAGATCTCCGCGAACGGCCCCTTGACCAGCGATTGCCCGAGCTTGGCCCGGTCCACCGCCATCGTCACGGCCTTGCGGAAATGAATGTCCCGCGCGAGCGTCCGCATCGCCTCGCCCCGCGGACCGGGCTCGCCCCAGCCGTTGGCCGACATGTTCATGTAGAGCGAATAGCTGATGATGCGCGGGCCGAACGCGAGACGCGCGGGCGCGTCGGGCGCGGCGGCGCGCTTGAGCGCCTCGACGAAGCTCTCCGGCTGCTCGAGGTTCGAGAAATCGCCCGAACCCGCGACCGCCTGGACGTCGCGGTCCGCCCAAGTGGAGAGCTTGTAGTGCATCTCGTCGAGGTAGGGCAGTTGTTGGCCCTTCTCGTCGACCTTCCAATAATAGGGATTGCGCCGCAGCACGATGATGTCGTTGGGCCGGTACGCAACCGGAACCCAGGCGCCCATCGTCGGAAAATTGAGATAGGTCGGCGGGAAGGCGTTCTTGTACTGCTCGTAGGTGAGCTTGGAGTTCGGCGGATACAGCGGCTTCAGCAGGTGCGCCGGGCCGGGGCAGAACGTGCCGTAGGCCATGTTGAAGAGATATTGCTTCGGGAACGCCGTCTTGAAGGTCCACACGAGCGTGTATTTGTCGGGCGCCGTCAGCGTCGTGCCCTCGCCGAACGTGGCGAGCGTCGCGCCGTTGAGCGGCGAGACGTTCTTGTCGTGCAGCAGGAGCCAGTAGAACATCGGATCGTCGCTGGTGAACGGCACGCCGTCCGACCATTTCGCCCCCTCGATCAGGTGCATGGTCAGCGTGTGGCCGTCCGGCGACCAGTCCCAGCTCTTCGCCAAGTTGGGCAGCGGTTCGAGGTCCGTGGCCTTCACTTCGAACAATTGCGCGGTGCGCGTCAGGCATTCCGACAGGCCGATGTCGACGCCGCCCCAGCCCTGCGACTGTCCGGCGGTGTAGTTCCAGCCCTCGGGCCGCCCGCCGATGACGTGGCGCATCGTGTCGCCGTAGACGCCGATGCCGTCGGGCATGTTGGCCGTCTTGAAGACGAGCGGTTCTTTCGGAAGCCGGTCCTTGACCGGCGGAAGCTTGCCGGTCTTCACGAACTCGTTGGTCACCCAGTCGGGTTCCGAATAGGCCGGCAGGGCCTTGTAGGTCCAAAGGTCGCTGCGGTTCACGAACTGGATCTTGCCCTGCGCCGGAAAGGCCGGCGGTTTGGGCGGCGTCGTCGGCGGCGAGGCCCACGCCGCGCCGGCCAGGGCCGTGGCCCCGAACAGCGCGGCGACAAGCGCGCCTGATCGTGTCGATTGCATCGTTATCCTCCCTGTGTGTCGAACTTTCGCCGATCTTGCGCCGGCGCCGTCCATCCCGACGCCCGCCCGGGACCATGTTCCCGGGCCGACGCCGCCTTCGAAATCACCCCGCGAGGCGCGTCGCCTCCCGCCGCGCGCGCGGCTTGCCCTCTTCGCGCGCCAGCCGGTCGCGGGCGGCCGGAACGGCGTCCGCGTATTGGGGCAGCCAGCGCGCCTGTGCGACCAGCATCTCGTCGACCATGCGCCACACTTCCTCGGGCGTGCAGACCGCCCCCACGAGCGGATCGTGCAACACGGCGAGCTTCAACGTTTCGACGTCGCCGGAGACGGCGGCGTGGACCGCCATCCGCTGCACGTCGATCGACGCCCGGCAGGTCGCCGCGCAAGCCTCCGGCAGCGTCAATCCCGCCACCATGTTGAGGCCGAAACGATCGACGAAGCCCGGCCCCTCGATCACCGCGTCGGCGGGCAGGTTGGCGATCGCGCCCGCGTTGCGCACGTTGAAATGGCCGCGATAGATCCTGCCGGTCTCGAGCGCCTCGACGATGTGGCTCAGATGCTCCTTGGAGCGCGCGTCCGGGTCCAACGGACGGTCGGCCGCGGCGAGCAGGGCGTCGTGGTCGCGCAGGAACGCGTCGCGCGTCTCTGTGACGTGGCGAAGGTATCCGCCGGTCTCGCCGTGGATCCATTCGGAGCGGTCGATCCAGCGCTCGATCTCGTCCGGGCGCTTGCGGTACCACGGCAGGTATTCCGACAGGTGACCGTTGCTCTCGGTCGAATAGACGCCGAAGCGGCGCAGCACGTCGATGCGGACCTTCTCCTGCCGCGAAAACCGCGGATGGCGCTCGAAGGCGGCTAGCAGCTCGTCGCGGCCGATCCTGCGGCCCCGGACCCTGACGTCGACGAACCACGTCTGGTGGTTGATGCCGGCGCAGACGTAGTCGAACTCGCCCGGCGCTTCGGCGCCGAGCGCTTCGGCGATCTGCGCCGCGCCGTGCTGCACGCCGTGGCACAGTCCGACGGTTTCCACGCCGCCGCGGTCGAGCGCGGCCCACGTGTTGATCGCCATCGGGTTGGCGTAATTGAACAGGCGCGCGCCCGTCGCGCCGACCTCGCGCACGTCCCTGCAGAAGTCGAGGATGACCGGCACGTTGCGCTGGCCGTAGAGGATTCCGCCGGCGCAAATCGTGTCGCCGACGCATTGGTCGACGCCGTATTTCAGCGGGATCCGGATGTCGTCCGCGTAGGCCTCCAAGCCGCCGACGCGCACGCAGCTGACGACGTGCCGCGCGCCTTCGAAGGCGCGGCGGCGGTCGGGGGTGGCGGTCACCGTCGCGGGCAGGCGGTTGGCGGCGACCATGCGCCCGAGGATCGCTTCCACCATGGCGAGATTGCGCGCGTCGACGTCGGTCAGCGCGATCTCCGCGTCGCGCAGTTCCGGCACGCACATCAGGTCGGCGAACAGCTTGCGCGTGAACCCGACGCTGCCAGCACCGACGATGGCGATCTTGAGCCGATCCATTGCGCCCCCCGGCGGACGAAACTCCGCGAACCCGGAAACATCGCGAGCCTAGGGGGAAGGAGAAGCGAGTGTCTATGGCGTAAAAGTGCTGATGCGGGTCGTTTTGTGCGATTTGCCGTTCGGCAGGCGAAAGCCGGTCCGAACTGCCTCGCGGGCATGGGCCCACGGAATCGCGCGGCGACGCGACCGCCGGCGCGCCGGACGTCGATGGGCGCGGCCCGGACGGCTCGCGTCGGGTCAGCGCGTCGGATGCATGGACCGCAACAGGGTCGTGCGCGCCGTGGACATGTGCGCCCTGCACATGGCGACGGCCGCGGCCTCGTCGCGCGACTCGAGCGCGTCCATGAAGGCGAGGTGCTCGTCGATCGCCACGGCGTGGCG
>JAGWKJ010000238.1 GCA_028865375.1 Hyphomicrobiales bacterium
CGCTTCGTCGTCGTCGTGGTAGACGGTCACCGTCAGCTTGTCGGGCGACAGGCCGAATTCCTTGGTCACCAGCCGCCAGGCCAGCCCGATCGCGCGCTCCTTGAAATAGTCGCCGAACGAGAAGTTGCCGAGCATCTCGAAGAACGTGTGGTGGCGCGCGGTGTAGCCGACGTTGTCGAGATCGTTGTGCTTGCCGCCGGCGCGCACGCATTTCTGCGACGTGGCGGCGGTCGAATAGGGCCGCTTCTCGACGCCGGTGAAGACGTTCTTGAACTGCACCATGCCCGCGTTGGTGAACATCAGTGTCGGGTCGTTGCGCGGCACGAGCCCCGAGGAGGGGACCTCGCGGTGGCCCTCGGCGACGAAATAATCGAGGAACGCGCGACGGATGTCGTTGACGCCTTGCATGGATCCGCTTTCCCGTCCGGCCGCGCGGGATGCGCGGCGGACCGCGCAGCTTCTAGATCATCGACGGCGAAAGGGGAAACGTCGCGCGGCCGGCGCGCGGGCCCGCCGTCAATGCGCGACCAGCGTGAACTTGCGCTCGGCGAGCTTCCGGCCGCCGTCCCAGATCTGGAACGTCCACGTGCCCGGCAGCAGCTCCCAAGGATGGTCGAGCGTGTAACCGGTATAGCTCACCGCGCCGATCCGCTTCGCGGCGACATATGTATCCGACCGCTTCGGCGCCGCGCCGGGCTTCTTCAGCCCCGGCGCGGGAAACACCGTGACGAACGTCAGGTCGGCGAGCGCGCCGACGGGCGCGCCGAAGACGCGGTAACGATAGCCGAAGTGTTCGCCCATCTGCACGGGAATGCGCGTCGTGGTCGTGGCGTGCCGGATGTCGCCGAGCAAACTGATCGTGCCGCTCGACGTACCGGGGGACGCCACCTTCGACGTCACCGTGGCGGTGTAAATCCCGTATTCGACGACTTGGACCCGGTCGACCCGAGCGGCCTGCGCCGAAGCGGGCGCGACCGCGGCCGCCAAGAATGCGGTTGCGGTCCAAGTCCTGCCGATGTTGGCGCGCGCTGCGACGAGACCCATGGCCGATCACCTCCCGGTCCTGCCAATCAACGCCGTTCCGCCTTGAAAATCAATCGCCACGCGCCGGTGCGCCCGGTCACTTGTCGAATGGGATCAGCTTGGCCGCGAACACCGGCGGGCCGGACGGCGTGCCGCCGGAGCCACCGGGCTTCTCGACCGTGATCGCGTAGGTCGCGTCGGCGACGGCGGCCTCGCCATAGGGCTTGAGATCGGAGGAGGTCACGCCCGACGCGCCCACGACGCCGAGCGATTTCGGCGGCCCGAGCCGGGGATCGATGATCCACAATTCGTAGGCCTTGCCTTCCGGCGCCTTGGCCGCGACGGGACGGATCAGGAGCCGGCGCGTCGTCAAGTCGACGCTGACGACGAAGGCGGGCGAGGCCGCGCCGCCGGTCTGGAGCACCGCCACGTATTCACCGGCGTCGCCGACCGGCCGGGTCTTTTCGCGGACGACGACGCCGACCGCCATCGAGGCGGCGAGCGCGCCCAGCCCGACGGCGGCGCCGCGCCAGCGTGAAAGGCGACGGCTCAGGTCGATGAATTGCGCGCCTTGACCCTGCGCGCCCGCCGGCCGCCCGCCGGCCGCCGGCGGGTCGATCCGTGCGGCGATCGCGGGCCAAGTGTCGCGGTCGGGCGTGACCGGCGCCGTCGCCTCGTTCAAGGGCGCGAGCAGTCCCTCCCAGCGCGCGACGGCGGCGGCGAAGGCGGGCTCGCGCGCGGCGCGCGCGGCGGCGGCGGCCGCCTCGTCGGCGGGCAGGGCGCCCAAGGCGGCTTCGGCCGCGTCGAGATCGTCTTCGGGGAGGAGCGTCATGTTTCCATGCACTCCCTGAGGCCGAGCAGGGACCGGCGCAGCCAAGTCTTGATGGTCGCCGCCGGCGCCGAATATTTTGCCGCCAGCGCGTCGCGCGAGGCGCCGTGCCAATAGGCGAGCAGAACCATCTCGCGCTTCCGGGGCTCCAGTTCTTCGAGGCACTTCATCAGCGCGCTGAGCCGTTCGGAGCGCTCGCGGCCGGCCAGCGGATCCACGGCTTCGGCGGCCGGTTCGAAGCCGTCGGGCATGTCCTCGAGCGAGATCGGCTGCGTCTTGCGCACCGCGTCGAGCGCGACGTTGCGCGTGATCGTCGCCATCCAAGCGACGGCCGAGCCCTTTGCAGGGTCGAAATCGGCGGCGCGGCGCCAGATCTTCACGTAGGCCTCCTGCACCGCGTCGGACGCTGCGTCCCGACGGGCCAAGATACGGAGCGCGACGCCGAAAAGTTTCGGCTGCGTCGCCGCGTGCAGGGCGCGGAACGCGCCTTGGTCGCCGCCGGCGGCGCGCCTGAGGAGGTCGGTGGGGTCGGGAGCGGGCGGGGTGGCGTTCACGGCGCGCAACCTAGCCGCGGCGGCGGGAATGGCAAGGCCGGCAGGCCCGAAAGGCCGGCGCCGGCGGGGGCATTTCCCGCCGGCGCGACCGTCCTCAGCCCAGATGCGACAGCGCCCGCTTGGCGAGCACCTTGATCAGGTGCGCGCGATAGGCGGCGTCGGCGTGGATGTCGGAATTGAGGCCGGTCGCCGGCACGGTCACCTTGTCGATGCCCGCCAAGCCGGCCGCCTCGATTTCCTTGGCGCGGAACACGCCGGCATCGCCCGCGCCGGTGACCGCCACCCGCAGCCCGTGCGCCGTCTTGGCGGCGAACAGGCCGACGATCGCGTAGCGGGAGGCTTGGTTGACGAACTTCTCGTAATGGGCGGCCGAAGGCACGGGAAAGCGGATCTTGACGATCATTTCGCCGGCGGCGAGCGCGGTCTCGAACAGGCCCTTGAAATAATCCTCGGCCTTGATCTCGCGCCTGTCGGTGACGATCGTCGCGCCGAGCGCCAGCACCGCGGCGGGGTAGTCGGCGGCGGGGTCGTCGTTGGCGACCGAGCCGCCGATGGTGCCGCGCGAGCGTACGGCGGGGTCGCCGATATGGGCGGCCAGCCGCGCAAGCGCCGGGATCGCGTCATGGGCGACCTTGCTCTTGGCGACATGCGCGTGGGTGGCGGCGGCGCCGATCTCGAGCGCGTCGCCGACGCGCTCGATCTTGTCGAGGCCGGGCAGCCTCGACACGTCGACCAGCGCGGAGGGCGCGGCCAGCCGCTGCTTCATGGTGGGGATCAGGGTCATGCCGCCGGCGAGGAACTTGCCGTCGGCGCCCAGCGCGGCGACGGCCGCCTTGACGCTGTCGGGACGGTGATAGGCGAAGGGATACATGGTGCGTCTCCGAAAATGGGTTCGCGGCGCGGGGCGCCGGGGCGGGGGGCGCGGATCTCGCGCCCCTCGGGGGGATCAAGCGGCGATCATTCTGCCGCGTGCTTGCGCACGGCGCGCTGCGCGGCGCGCCACACGACCTGCGGGGTGGCGGGCATCGTCACGTCCTCGTGGCCGACCGCGTCGGTGATCGCGTTGATGACGGCGGGAGGCGCGGCGATGGCGCCGGCCTCGCCGCAACCCTTGATGCCCAGAGGATTGGACGGGCAGCGGGTGGCGGTCATGGCGACGTGGTAGAATGGCAGGTCGTCGGCGCGCGGCATGCAATAGTCCATGTAGCTCGCCGTCACGAGCTGGCCGTCCTTGTCGTAGACCGCGCCTTCGAGCAGCGCCTGGCCGACGCCCTGCGCCACGCCGCCGTGCACCTGGCCCTCGACGATCATCGGGTTGATGACCTCGCCGAAGTCGTCGACCGCCGTGTAGCGCTCGATCCGGGTGACGCCGGTGTCGGGGTCGATCTCCACCTCGCAGACGTGCACGCCCGAAGGGAAGGTGAAGTTCGTCGGGTCCCAGAACGCGCTTTCCTTCAGGCCGG
>JAGWKJ010000009.1 GCA_028865375.1 Hyphomicrobiales bacterium
CTGCTGGAAGGCGCCGCGCGGGTGGCGATCTACGGAGCGGCGGCGTTGCTCGTGCTGGCGCCTTGGGGCCTGCAATCGGCCGACATGCTGGGCTCGCTGCGCGCGCTCGCCTTCGGCTTCAACGTCGGCGGCGTGACCGTCTCGCTCGGCGGGGCGTTCGCGGCGGTGGCGCTGTTTGCGCTCGGCGTGGCCGCCACGCGCGCGCTGCAACGTTGGCTGGACGCGACCTACCTGCCCCAGACCCGCCTCGACGTCGGCCTGCGCAACACGATCCGCACCAGCGTCGGCTACGTCGGCGCGCTGATCGCGCTGACGCTCGGGCTGGGCCGGCTCGGCCTGAGCCTCGACCGGCTGGCGCTGGTCGCCGGCGCACTGTCGCTGGGCGTCGGATTCGGCCTGCAGACGATCGTCGCCAACGTCGTGTCGGGCCTGATCCTGCTGCTGGAGCGCGCGATCCGCGTCGGCGACTGGATCGTGGTGGGGACCGACGAGGGCTTCGTGCGCCGCATCAACGTGCGCGCGACGGAGATCGAGACCTTCGACCGCGCCACCGTCATCGTGCCGAATTCGAACCTCGTCGCCGGCACGGTGCGCAACTGGGTGCGCACCGACCGCGTCGGCCGCGTGCTGATTCCCACGATGGCGACCTTCGAATCCGGCCCCGAACCGCTGCGCGAGGTCCTGATCGCGGCGGCGCGCGCCCATCCCCTCGTGCTGAAGATCCCGTCCCCGCTCGTGCTCTTCACCGGCTTCGCGGATTGGGGCCTCAAGCTCGACCTGATCTGCTTCGTCGACGACGTGGAAACCGCCGCGCGCGTGAAGAGCGACCTGCTGTTCGACATCCACGCGCGCATGGTGGAAAAGGGCCTGCACTGGCCCCATCCCGCGCCCGCTTGGGCGACGGTCGTCCCGCCGGCGGCCATCGCGCCGCCGACCGCGGTTCGGGGCTAACGCCCCGTCAACCGACGCGTGCGATGCGTCGTCCATGCGCCAGCACGCCCTCCCCCGGTTTTCCGTCGCCGCCGCGCTTTGCGCCGCGCTCGCCGCCTGCGCGCCCATGGGCGGCGGCGTGACGCGCGTGGCGACCCCGATGGCGGTCGACGCGGCCCGCGCGGCCGCGGTCGTCAGCGCCTATCGCGCGGCCCACGGCCTCGGCCCCGTGCGGGTCGACGCCTCGCTGATGGCGGTCGCCGGCGCGCAGGCCCGTGCGATGGCGCGCGCCGACCGGCTCGACCATTCGGTCGCCGGAAGCTTCGGCGCGCGCATCGAGGCGGGCGGCGTCGGCACGTCGAACGCGGTGGAGAACGTCGCCGGCGGCTACCGGGACTTGAGGTCCGTCATCGAAGGCTGGGAGGCCTCGCCCGAGCACGACGCCAATCTGCTCGCGCCCGCCGTCACGAGGCTCGGGATCGCCGCCTTCCATTCCGCCGGCTCGCGGCTCGATCCCTATTGGTCGCTCGACATGGCCAGATGACGCGCCGCTCAGGCCGCCGCGCGTCGCGCGCAAGGAACCGCCGCGCGGCCTTCGATCCAGGCCGGCAACAGCGTCCGGATCCAGCGGTCGACCGCGCCGTCGTGGCGAAACCAGCCGTCGAGATGCGCCTCGCGCGGCTGCGCGCCGGGCAATGACAGCCGGGCGACGCCGCGCGTCGTCCAGCGGCACATCATCGCGTAGGTGACTTCCGGGTGGAATTGCAGGCCGATCGCGTTCTCGCCGTAGCGGAAGCCCTGCTCGGGGAACGCGCCTTCCGCGCCGGCCAGCCGCACGGCGCCGGCCGGCAGGTCATAGCCGTCGCGGTGCCATTCGTAGACGCAGCGCGGGAACGGCGCGTCGCACAGGGCCTCGCCCGCCGCCGTCGGCGAGATCGGGCAATAGCCGACCTCCGCCCGTTCGTCGGGATAGGTGAAGACGCGCGCGCCGAGCTTGCGGGCGAGCATCTGCGCGCCGAGGCAAAGCCCGAGGAACGGCTTGCCGGCGCCGAGCGGCACGCCGAGCCAGTCGATCTCGGCCTTCAGCCAATCGTCGCCGTCGTTGGCGCACATCGGCCCGCCGAACACGACGACGCCGTCGTGGTCGTCGAGCGTGGCGGGCAGCGGATCGCCGAAGCGCGGGCGGCGCAGGTCCAGCGTGGCGCCCATCTCCTGCAGGAGACGTCCGACGCGGCCGGGGGTCGAATGTTCCTGGTGCAGCAGGACCAGGATGCGGGCGTTTTGCGGCGCGGCCATGATGACTTTATCGCGACGAGATGGTGAACGATCCGTGAATCGCCCGCTTGCCGGCCGCGGTCAAGGCCGTTCGCGGGAAGGGCTGTATTGCAGCGATGCGATGGCCGGCAGCGCGACCGCGTGCGGGCTGAGCCTCGATATCGCCACCAGCGCCTTGATCGCGAAGCCCGGCACCACGACCCGCTTGCCCGCATGGAGCCCGTCGACGCCGGCTTTGGCGACGGTCGCCGCATCCAGCGTCATCGCGGCCGGCAGGAGCTTGGTCATGCCGGCGCGTCGCTGGAACTCGGTCGGCACCGGGCCGGGGCAGAGCGCCGTCACCGTCACGCCGTCGGCTTTCAGCTCGTGCGACAGCCCCTCGCTGAAGGACAGCGCATAGGCCTTGGAGGCGTAATAGACCGTCATGCCGGGCCCCGGCAGGTAAGCGGCCGACGAGGCGACGTTCAGGATCCGTCCTTTCGCCCGCCGCACCTGTGGCAGCAAGCGCAGCGTGATCTCGGTCAGCGAGCGGCAGTTGAGATCGACGACGGCGAGCTGTTCCGCGACGGCGAGGTCGACGACCGCGCCTTGAAGCCCGAACCCCGCGTTGTTGACCAGCGTCGCGACCTCGACGCCCGCCGCCGCCAGCGCGGCCTCGAGCGCCGCTCCCGCGCCCGGCGCCAGCAGGTCGATCGGCACGACCAAGGGTGCCGCCCCACCGGGCGTGCCGAGTTCGGCGGCGAGCGCGTCGAGCTTCGCCTTGTCGCGGGCGACCAAGGCGAGCCTCTCGCCGCGCCGGGCCAGTTCACGCGCGATCTCGCGGCCGATGCCGGTGGAAGCGCCGGTGACGAGCGCGACGCGGTTCGTGGATGGCATGGCGAGCTCCGAGGTTCCGCCGCCATTTTGACGCCGACATCTTGCGGTGTCATGTCCGCCAATGATGAAATTCGTGATCGTGATCGTCGCTCTCCTCGCCGCGGCCGCCGCTCCCGCGGCGGCGCAGGACGCGACGTCTGTCGGCGCGGCGGGGAGCGCCGCGACGGGCGGCGACATTCCGCTGCCCGATTCCGTCGCCGACCCGACCGTCTCGCCTTGGAAGGGGCTGTATTTCGGATCGGGGCTCGGTGCCGGCTTCGGCCGCGGCGTGAAAGGCCAGATCGGCGGCGACAGCTATCTCGGCCTGCGCCGCGACCTCGGCAACGGCTGGAAGATCGACGTGTCCGGCCGCGCCGGTTACGCGCCGTATTTTTATCCGGGCCTGCCCTCGCCCGGCTACAGCTTCGCCGACGGCACGGCCAAGTTCACCTACGACGCCGGACGATTGAAACCGTTCTTCGCGGTCTCGGGCATCCTCGCCAAGCCGGCCGGGCTCGGCGCGCAGGGCTTTACGGGGGGAGCGTCGTCCCTCAACGACGCGATCAACGGCGGGCCGGGCACGAACGGCTACGTGCGGGCCACCGCGGGCTTCACTTACGCCATCAACCCGAACGTGAGCTTCGGCATGGCGGTGTCGGCCGGCGACGCCGGCTTCGCGCCGATGCCGTGGTGAGGCCACCCGCCACCGCGTCCACGCGGCGTTAACGCGGCCGGGCTAAGGCCATTCCGGACTTCCCCGCAAGAGCGCGCCATGACCAAGCCCGTCCGCAAAGCCGTGTTTCCCGTCGCCGGCCTCGGCACCCGCTTCCTGCCCGCCACCAAGGCGATGCCCAAGGAGATGCTGACCGTGGTGGACCGTCCGGTGCTCCAGCACGTCGTCGACGAGGCGCGGGAGGCCGGCATCGAGCATTTCATCTTCGTCACCGGCCGCGGCAAGGCGGTGATCGAGGACCATTTCGACATGGCCTACGAGCTCGAGGCGACGTTGCAGGCGCGCGGCAAGGCCAAGGAATACGCGGCCCTGATGGCCGACCTGCCGCCGGCCGGCGCGACCAGCTTCACGCGCCAGCAGGCGCCGCTGGGGCTCGGCCACGCGGTTTGGTGCGCGCGAGAGATCGTCGGCGACGAGCCGTTCGCGGTGCTGCTGCCCGACATGGTGACGATGGCCTCGGGCGCGCGCGGCACGCGCTGCCTCGCCCAGTGCATCGAGGCGCATCGCGCGCACGGCGGCAACGTGATCGCGGTCGAGGAAGTCTCGCCCGAGGAGACGCACCAATACGGCGTCGTCGCCAAGGGCGCCGAACGCGCCGGCTCGTTCGAGATCACGGGCATGGTCGAAAAGCCCGCCAAGGGCACGGCGCCGTCCAACCTCATCATCTCGGGCCGTTACGTCCTGCAGCCGCAGGTTTTCGACCTGCTGGGCAAGGTCGGAAAGGGCGCCGGCGGGGAAATCCAGCTCACCGACGGCATGAAGGCGCTCGCCGCCACGCAGGCGTTCAGCGGCGTCAAGTTCGACGGCGCGACCTACGATTGCGGGTCGAAGGCGGGCTTCCTGTCGGCCAACCTCGCCTTCGGCATGGCCCGCCCCGACCTCGCGCCGACGCTGCGCGCGCAGATGCGCAAGCTGCTGGGGGAGTAGAGGTCGCCGAGGGGGGCGGCATGGGCTAGACTGCCCCGAGCGCCGGATTCCGGCGCGATCATGGGGGCGGCCATGTACGGCATCGTCGCGTCGTTTGTCCTGTTCGTCGCGGTCCTGTTCGGGCTGTCGATCGTGTTCGGCAGCTTCTTCACCGTACAGACGGCGCAGGTCGCGGTCATCACCCGGTTCGGCCGGTTCCTGCGGATCGCGCAGCCCGGCCTCAACTTCAAGGTGCCGTGGATCGACGCGCTGGCGGGCCGCATGAGCCTGCGCGTGAACCAGATCATCCTGACGATGGAGACCAAGACGCGCGACAACGTCTTCGTCACCATCCCGATCTCGGTGCAGAACCGCGTGCGGCCCGACAAGGCCTACGACGCTTACTACAAGCTCGTCGACCCCACCGAACAGATCAAGGCCTATGTCGAGCAGGTGATCCTGGGCCACGTGCCGGGCATGACGCTCGACGAGGTGTTCGCCAGCCAGTCGAGCATCGCGGCCGCGGTGCGCAAGGAGCTCGACGTCGACATGGCCGACTTCGGCTACGAGATCGTCAACGTGCTCGTCACCGACATCGTGCCCGACCCCAAGGTCAAGTCGGCGATGAACGACATCAACGCCGCGCAGCGCGAACAGGTCGCCGCCAACGCGCGCGGCGAGGCCGAGAAGATCCTCGTGGTGAAGAGGGCGGAGGCCGAGGCCGAGAGCAAGGCGCTGCAGGGCCAGGGTATCGCCAACGAGCGGCGTGCCATCATCGCGGGCCTGCAGGAATCCATCGAGCAGTTCCAGAAGGTGGTCGGCGGCGCCTCGACCGGCGAAGTCCTGCAGCTCGTGCTGGTGACGCAATATTTCGACACGCTGAAGGCGATCGGCGACAACGACCGCACGAACACTCTGTTCCTCGCGCACGCGCCGGGCGCGGTGAAGGACGTCGCCGACCAGATCATGAACGCGATGCTGGTGGCGCAAAACGCCAAGCCCTGAGGCGGGGAGCGCCCCGCCCCTCAGCCGAACCGCACCGCGTTGATGGGCGGCAGGCGCGCGGGCGCGGCGCGCCACGCGTCGCCGCCGTCGGCGGAGAACCACAGGCCGCCGCTGGTCGAGCCCAGCGCCAGCGTCTGGCCGTCCTCGTCGACTTCGAGGCCGTGGCGATAGACGAGGTCGTAGGCGGGCGGCTTGGGCAGGCCCTCGGTCAGCGTCTCGAAGCTGCGGCCGCCGTCGCGCGTGCGCGTCACGACGAAGCGGCCGGCCTCGGGATAGCGGTACTCGTCCTTGCGCGCCGGCGCGAACCACGCCGTGCCGCGCTCGGTCGGGTGGGCCGCCACCGCGAAGCCGAAGCCGGACACGGCGGGCTTCAGCTCGCGCCACTTCTCCGGCCCCTTGGCGGCGCGGAACACGCCGTTGTGGTGCTGCGTCCAGACGGATTCGGGATGCTTGGCGCACCAGGCGAGGCGATGGACGTCCTGCATCAGGCGATCGTTGGCGCGTTCGGGCGGCATGTATTCGGCGCGCAGGCCCTCGCCTTGCAGCGTCCAATGCGCGCCGCCGTCCGTCGTTTCCCAGACGCCGCCGGTCGAAATGCCGACGACGACGCGCCTTGAATCGCGCGGATCGACGAGGATCGAGTGCAGGCCCGGGTCGTCGTAGCCGCCGCCGACCCATTCCGGCCGGCGCGGGTCGTCCCAGAGCGGCCGGTTGAGCGTCCACGTCTCGCCCTTGTCGCGGGTCGAGAACAGGCCGCCGGGCAGCGTGCCGCACCAGACGAGGCCCGGCTCGTCGGCGCCGCCGGGTTCGAGCGTCCAGATCATCTTCAGGCTCGGCGCTTCCTTGTCCTCGTCGGCCGCGACGCCGGCATAGGAGGGCGGCGACAGTTCGGTCCAGGAGGCGCCGTCGTCGAGGCTGCGGTGCAGCTTCACGCCGAAATGGCCGAGGTGCAGCGCCACGTAGAGCGCGCCGTCGCGCGGGTCGCGCAGGCAGGCGCTGACCGGCGAACCGAGGAAGAACTCGCGCCGGAGCGAAAAGCCGCGGCCCTTTCGCGCCCACTCGAACAGGCCCTTGCGGGTCGCGACGTACAGACGTTCCGACATGTCTCCCTCCCCTCGCCTCTTTCGCGCCGGCGTCCCGGGTGTCACCCGCCCGACAGCGCCTGCATGACATGCACTTCGGCGGCCTCGCCGATCGGCAGGTCGAGCGCTTGCGCGCGCGGCGCCAGCGCGCCATCGACGAACACGGCGACGTGCTTGCGCAGCCTGCCCTGGTCGTCGACGAGATAGGGCGTCAGCATCGGATGGGCCGGCGCCAGCGTCGCCAAGGCGGCGCGCAGCGTCGCGGCCGCGGTTTTCACCGGCGCGGAGGGCGCCACGCGGCGCAGATGCGACGTGAAGCTCACGATGGCCACGGAGGCGAAGCTAGCACCGGCGCGGGCGCGGGGGAAACCGGCATTGGCGCCGCTTGCGCGAATCCGCTAGCGCTGCCCGCGGAGTTCCCCATGCCCCGCTTCCTCAATCCGCCGACGCTGCCCCGCCCGAGTTCCCGCCACGCGCATGGCGTCGTGCATGGCGTCGCCGCCAAGCGGCTCGTGATTTCGCCCCAGCCGGGCGTGCGCGCCGACGGCGCGATTCCCGACGGGCTGCGCGCGGGCGTCGAGGCGGCGTGCGATCGCGTGCTGGCGATCCTCGCCGCCGCCGGCATGGCGGCAGAGGACGTCTTGCGCCTCACCGTGGCGACGACCGAAGCCGACGGCGGCGCGGTGGCGCGCGAGGCCGCGACCGCCAAGTTCGGCGCCGCGACGCCGGCCTTTTCCTATTTGCAGGTCGCCGGGCTGGGCGAACCCGGCCTGCGCGTCACGGTCGACGCGGAGGCCGTGCGCGAAACCTGAACGTTCGAGGGAGCTCTTTGGGCATGGACGATCCCGCAAAGCGCGCGGCGGCGCAGATCGCCTCGCCATCCTATCGCCTGCCCTCGCTCGACCAGGATTTCATCCTCGGCGATTCGACGCGCGGCCTGCGTTTCATGCTCGAATACGAGAAGGCCGAGGAGGCGCTGCGCGCCGCCAATGTCGCCTCGACGCTGGTGGTGTTCGGCAGCGCGCGCGTGCGCGAGGACGGGCCGGGCAAGCAGGCCTTTTGGTGTCGCGAGGCACGCGCGTTCGGCGAGCTCGCCTCGCGCGAGGGCGGCGCGCTGCGGCCCGGCGCCGACGGTGCGCTGCATCACGTCGTCACCACCGGCGGCGGGCCCGGCATCATGGAGGCCGCCAACCGCGGCGCGTTCGACGCCGGCGCGCCCACCATCGGCCTCAACATCACGCTGCCGCGCGAGCAATTTCCCAACCCCTATTCGACGCCGGCCCTCACGTTCCGGTTCCATTATTTCGCGATGCGCAAGATGCACTTCGCGATGCGTGCCCGCGCTCTGGCGATCTTCCCCGGCGGGTTCGGCACGCTCGACGAAGCGTTCGAGTTGCTCACCCTGGTGCAGACCGGCAAGGCGCCGAAATTGCCGGTGGTGTTCTTCGACGAGGAATATTGGCGCGGCGTCGTGAACTTCGACCGGCTGGTCGAAGAAGGCACGGTGGGCGCGCGCGACCTCGACCTGTTCCGCTTCGCCAGCGACCACGAGACCGCATGGAAGCTCATGGTGGCGGGCATGGACGAGGACGCCACGCGCCACGTCCACCCCTCTCCCTGACCTCAGTAAAACCCGCGCGCCACCGCCAATGCGTCGGCCGCCAGGCCGAGGAAGAACAGCAGGCCCGCGTCGCGGTTGGAGCGGAACAGGCGCAGCGCGACCGCCGGCGTCGCGTCGTCGAGCCTGCGCACCTGCCAGACGAGATGGGCCGCGAAGGCGACCAGCCCGAGCTGCGCCAACGGCCCGACCCGCACGAGCCATAGCGCGACCTCGGCGCAGGCCACCGTCAGCAGGTAGATCGCGCCGACCGCGAGCCGCACGTCGTCGCCGAACAGGCGCGCGGTCGAACGGATGCCCATGATCGCGTCGTCGCGCAGGTCTTGCAGCGCGTAGATCGTGTCGTAGCCGATCGTCCACAGGATCGCGGCGAGGTAGAGCCAGAGCGCCGGCCAATGCAGCGCGCCCAACGCCGCCGCCCATGACAGGAGCGCGCCCCACGCGAAGGCGAAGCCGAGCACGAGTTGCGGCCACGACGTGAAACGCTTGGCGAACGGATAGATCGCGACCACGCCGAGCGAGGCGACCCCGACCAGCACCGCGAAGCGGTTGAAGGTCAGCAGCACGGCGAACCCGACGAGCGCCTGGCACGCGCACCACGCGAGCGCCGCACGCACGCCGATCCGGCCCGAAGGCAGCGGGCGGCCGCGGGTGCGCTCGACGCCGGCGTCGAGCTTGCGGTCGGCGACGTCGTTCCATGTCGAGCCGGCGCCGCGCATGGCGATAGCGCCGATCGCGTAGAGCGCGATCCGCGGCAGGCTCGGCGCGCGCAATGCGGCGTCCGAAGCCAGCGCTTCGCCCCACAGGCAGGGCGCAAGCAGGAGCTGCCAGCCGATCGGCCGGTCCCAGCGCGCGAGCTGCACGAAGGGCAACAGCGAGGGCGGCGTGAAGCGTCCGAGGAACCGTCGCGAATCCGGCAGCGCGTCGGGCGCCGGCGCCGGCGCCGGTCCGGTCACAGCGGCCCGGCGGGCAACGCGGGCGCGCGCGGCGCGCCCAATCCGCCGCCGCCCTGCGCCGCCCGCTTGCGCATCTGCGCCGCCTTGGCGGCGACCGAACACGCCTTGCCGGCGAATGACACGGTCTTGGCATGGCCGGTCGACAGGTTGCTGATCGCCTGGTCGGGCACGCCGCAGAAATCCTTGTTGTCGGTCATGTATTTGAGGAGCGTGATCTCGGCCGCGGACAGGTTGCGCAGGATCCCGCAGGCGGCGACCGGATCGAGCTTGCCGTGGCCGCGCTTCGACAGCGCGTTGAGCTTGAGGATGTAGGTCTGGCGAACCGAGGCGAGGCGCTGGAAGTCCTGCTGGCAGGTCGCCGCCGTCGCCGACCCCGCCGCCGCGGCCACGACGAGGGCCGCCGCCACCGTCATCTTCGCCCAACGCGTCGCGTTCATTTTCAAAGCCCTTTTCGCTCCCGGCCGGCGGGGCTTATGGCATAGAACCGGATCGTGGCGAAATGGCGCGACCGTTCGAGGATTGGCGATTGCGGTTCGACGATCAAGCTCCCGGCCCGCGCCTCTTCGTCGAGGCGCCGCTCGCGCCAGGCGCCTCGGTGGCGGCGGCGCCCGAACAGGCCCACTACCTGCGCGTCGTGTTGCGGTTGGCCGACGGCGCGGCGCTGGTCGCGTTCGACGGGCGGAGCGGAGAATAGGCCGCGCGGCTGGTCGCCGACGGAAAGCGCGGCGCGACCCTGGAGATCGGGGAACGGTTGCGGCCGCAGCCGGCCGCCTTCGACCTCGCCTACCTGTTCGCGCCGCTGAAGCACGCGCGGCTCGACTACATGGCGCAGAAGGCGACCGAAATGGGCGCGACGATGCTGGCGCCGGTCGTCACCCGGCGCACGCAGGCGACGCGGATCAACCTCGCGCGGCTGCGCGCCAACGCCATCGAGGCGGCCGAGCAATGCGGCGGCCTCGTGGTGCCCCGGATCGCGCCCGAGCGCGCGCTCGACGCGGCCATGGCCGAGCTGGAGGACGACCGTCTGCTGATCTTCTGCGACGAGGACGCCGCCGGCGCGGCGCCGCTCGACGCCTTGCGGGAACGCGGCCCTTCGCGCGTCGCGGTGCTCGTGGGCCCGGAGGGCGGCTTCGATCCGGCCGAGCGGGCCGCCCTGCTTCGCCGACCCAACGCCGTGCGGCTGTCGCTGGGACCGCGCATCCTGCGCGCCGACACCGCCGCGGTCGCCGCGCTGGCGCTGGTGCAGGCGACGCTCGGCGACGCGCGGACGGCCATCGCCGCGCCACGATGATGGGGTCTGTCGGGGCGATGAAAGCGACCGCGCCGTTCCTCGCCCTCCTCGCCTTCGCCGCGGTCCCCGCCTCGGCGGGCGAACTCGCCGATCCTTGCGCCTCCTACGGCCCGGGCTTCGTGAAGATCGAAGGTTCGAACAGCTGCATCAAGGTCGCCGGCAAGATCGAGGCGGGCGTCGGCTCTGGCCTTCCCGGCGGGTTCGGTTCCGGGGTCGCCGCGTCCGTCGACGCGCGCACCCCGACGGCGGCCGGGCCGTTGCGCACCTACATCGAGTTGAAGGCCGGCGACATCCGCCCCTGAACGGCGCGCACGGCGACGCTGGCGGCCACGAAGCGCATCGCGCGCCGCGCCTCCTCGCGCGTGGTGACCTCGAACAGGGCGACGAGTTCCGATTGCTCGGGCGCCGGCGCGCCGGTGAGACGGGTGCGCAGCGCGAACAGGTCGCGCACGGTCGACCAGGCGAAGCCGGCGGCGCGGCACAGCAACATGGCCGGCGTCGGATCCGGCGCGCAGAAGCCGGCCGCCGCGGCGCCCCGCGGCGCGTCGGCAGCGGTCGCGAGATGGACGATGGCCGCGTCGGCGTCGTCCGCCGCCAGCGCGTCCATGACCGCGTATTCGAGCGCGTCGCGATCGACCTCGCGGCCGCCGCCGACGAGGTCGTGGAGCGCGCACAGGGTCGCCGTCCGCTCGGCGTCGCGATCGTCGAGGTCCGGCCGGCGCGCCAAGGCGCGCGCGACCGCGGCGTCGACCATCGCCGCTTGCGACAGCCCGGCGACGGCGCCGTTCGACAGCCTTGCGCCCGGATTGCCGGCCACCGCGAGGTCGACGGAGCGCTCGCCCAGCGCCAGCAACGCGTCCACGACGACCTCGGCGAGCGTGAAGCGCCGGGCCACCGCCAGCGCGGCGGCAAGGCCGAGCGTCCCGACGGCCGCCATCAGGTCGTCGGCGCGCAAGCGGGGTTCGTCGGAGAGCGCGGTCAACGCGGCCGCGCCGCCGGCCGATATCATCCGCAACGCGACCATTCGCGACGACGGGTTCGGGGCCCGCGAAGTGATTTGGCCTTGCGTCCCGCCGTCCGCCGCCGCGACGGACGCCGAGGCGGACGCGACGAAAAACGGTGCACAGAGGTCGCAAAGGCTCGACGAAGCGCGTTGCGGTTGGCATCGATTGCTTGACACTGTGCGAAACCTGCGGGAGCACCACCAACATGCTCGCATAGGTTGCGTTAACGTTCGATTGACGCGTCTCAAAACGTCACGGTCACCGTGACCGTATCGGAATACGCGCCGGACGCGGGCGTCGTCTGTGCCGGCACTTGGCCGTAGATCGCGTAATTTTGCACCAGCCCGGTGCCCGTGCCCGCGACCCAGTTCGCCGACGTATTTCCCCAGGGCGTCGCATGGGCGGCGTCCTGATACAGCCCATAGGTCACGCGCGCCGCGCCCTTGGCCAGTTGCCGCGCGGTCGGCGACGCGCCGGTTCCCGCCGTGACGCCGCCGTCGAGGCCGACCGAATAGGGCGTCGTGTTCGTGCATTGCACGCCCAACGTCGTCGAAGCCGTCACCGCCGAGGTCAACACCGACACGGCGCCGAAATTCAGCGGCGACGGCGTGAGCAGGCAGTTCTTGATGACGTTGGCGGTCCAGGTCGCTCCGCTGGTGGCGATCTGGACGCCGTTCGTCAGCGGGCACGGCGTCGTGCCGAGATAGGCGTATTCGAGGCCGGGCGAGGCCGTGGTCCAAGTGTAGGTCCCGGGAGGAACCGTCTGCTGGTTCGCCGCGATCAGGCCGTAGATCGGCATCGCGGCCGATGCGCCCTTGCCGTTGGCGCCCAGCGTGACGTCGACCTGCACGCCGCCGGGACCGTAAGGATAGAAATACGTGCCCCAAGCGCCCCAGATCGTCGAATGGGCCGCGTTCGTGTAAAAATCGTGTACGAGGCCCGCGTTAGCGCCAGCGAGCGAACGCTGGGTCAGGCTGGCTTGATAATTGTTGCCGACGCCGAGCTCGACGCACGCCCGCACCACGCGGTTGGCCGCGCCCGTGCAATTGACGACCACCGGCGCGGACGACACCGCCGAAATCGCTGCGCCCGACAACACGTCGACGCCGCCGACCACGCCGGAGGAAACGTAGGTTCCCGACCCGCCGGTGACCGTGCAGGTCTGCGCGGACGCCGGCGAGACGCCCGCGACGGTGCAAGCGACCAATAGCGCGGCCAAGGCCCCGCAAAGGCCCGCGAAGGTGATCCTCCCGGTTCCCGCTTTGGTCAACTTTCCGCCGATCCGGCCTGATTCGCAATGTCCATACGCTAGATGGAAATTTCCTGCGTGCAAATTCGCCTTGCGACGGCGATCATTCGGCCGCCTGCGGTCGCGCGGCGGCCGGCGCCGGAATTTGGAAGGTCGGCTCCGCGGTTTCCGCGTCGGCGTCCGTCTCCGCTTCCTCGCCGGGACCGACGAATCGTCCGAACAGCCAGCCGAGGAACCAGCCGGCCTTGTCCATCGCCACGTAGAACGCCGGCACGAACACCAGCGACAGCAGCGTCGACATCAGCAAGCCGCCGATGACCGCGATCGCCATCGGCGCGCGGAACTCGCCGCCTTCGCCCAGCGCGAAGGCGGCCGGCATCATGCCCGCCGCCATCGCCAGCGTCGTCATCACGATCGGCCGCGCGCGCTTGTGGCCGGCGTCCACCAGCGCCTCGGCGCGCGACAGCCCGCGCTTGCGGCCCTCGATGGCGAAGTCGACCAGCATGATCGCGTTCTTGGTCACGATGCCGGTGAGCATCAGCATGCCGATCACGACCGGCATCGAGAACGCGTTGTGGGTGAGCAGCAGCGCCGACACGACGCCGCCGATCGACAGCGGCAGCGAGAGCAGGATCGTGATCGGATGCACGACCGAGGCCAGCAGCAGCACGAGCACCGCGAGCACCATCAGCAGCCCCGCGCCCATCGCCTGCGCGAAGCTCGAGAACACCTGGCCCATCACCTCGGCGTCGCCGGCGTCCTTCAGCGTGACGCCCTTGGGCAGCGATTTGGCGGCGGGCAGCGCGCTGATCGCCTTGGTCACCTCGCCCAGCGCGTCGGTCCCGTTGAAGCTCGCCTCGACGGCGATCTTGCGCGCGCGGTCGTAGCGGCTGATGAGGCTGGGCCCGGTCGAATAGGACACGTCGGCGACCGCCGACAGCGGAACGGTGGCGCCCGACGCGGTGGGCACCTGCAGCGTCTCGAGGTCGGCCATGTCGCGCCGCGCCGCCGCGTCGAGCTGGACGCGGATGGGGATCAGCCGGTCGCCGAGGTCGAACTTGGGCAGCGCGACGTCCGCGTCGCCCAGCGTGGCGACGCGCACCGTCTGCGACAGCGCCTCGGTCGACACGCCATAGGTCGCCGCGAGGTCCGCGCGCGGCCGCAGGTGGATCTCCGGCCGCGACAGCGGCGCCGTGGTGGTCGGGTTGGCGATGATGGGGATGGTGCGCATCCCCGACTGGATGCGGCGCGCGGCCGCCTCGACCTGCGCCTCGTCGTCGCCCGAGACGATCAGGGACACGTCGCGCTGGCCGTTGTCCTTCAGGAACCAGAAGCGCACGTCGGGCACGCCGCCCACCAGCGCGCCGATGACGGCTTCCATCCGCTGCTGGCTGCGCTTGCGCGACGACTTCGGCACGTAGTCGATCGTCACCGTCGCCTGCCGCACCTCGGCGCCCGCGGTGCCCGCGGCGCCGGGCAGGTAGCCGCCGTCCACGAACACGCTCTTCACTTCCTTGAACTCGCGCAACTTGGCCTGCAGCGCGTCGGTGACGACGCGCGTGTCGTCGAGCGTCGCGCCCGGCGGCAGCTCCAGCGCCAGGATCGAGCGCGAGACGTCGCCCGGCGGCAAGAAGCCGGCGGGCAGGTACCGCGTCGCGTAGACGGAGCCGACGAGGATCAGCGCGCCCGCCGCCAGCGTCACGTACCAGCGCCTGACGCTGAACGTGACGAGCCGCAGGTAGAGGCGCATGACGAAGCCGTCGCGCGGCTCCTCGTGGCGCGGCGCGCGCAGGAAATAGGCGGCCAGCATCGGCGTCACCAGCCGCGCCACCAGCAGCGACACCAGCACCGAGATCGCCACCGTCAGGCCGAACTGCTTGAAATACTGCCCCGCGATGCCCGACATGAAGCTCACCGGCGCGAAGATCGCCACGATGGTCAGCGAGATCGCGATCACCGCGAGGCCGATCTCGTCGGCCGCCTCCAGCGACGCGCGCCACGGCGACTTGCCCATCCGCATGTGACGCGAGATGTTCTCGATCTCGACGATCGCGTCGTCCACCAGGATGCCGGTCGCCAGCGTCAGCGCCAGCAGGCTGACGAGGTTGAGCGAGAAACCGAGCGTCTTCATGAAGAAGAAGGTCGGCAGCACGGACAGCGGCAGCGCGGTGGCCGAGATCAGCGTCGCGCGCCAGTCGCGAAGGAACAGGAACACCACCAGCACCGAGAGCAGCGCGCCTTCGACCAGCGTCTCCATCGCCGAGCGGTAGTTGCCGAACGTGTAGTCGACCTGGGTGTCGAACAGCGAGATCGAAAAGTCCGGATCGGCCTTGCCCAGCGCCGCGACCTTGGCCGCCACCGCGGCCGCCACGTCGACGTCGCTCGCGCCCGTCGCGCGCGACACCGCCAGCGCCACCACCGGCCGGCCGTCCAAGCGGGCGAAGGTGCGCGGCTCTGCGTAGGCGTCGCTCACCGTGCCGAGGTCCGAGAGCTTGACCGCCCGTCCGCCGGGCAGCGCGACGCGCGTGGCGGCGAGGTCCGCCAGCGTCCTCGCGCCCGCCAGCGTGCGCAGCGACTGCTCCTGCCCCGCCAAGGTGATGCGGCCGCCGGCGAGGTCGACGTTGGTCGCCTTGAGCTGCTGGGACACCTGCGCCGCGGTGACGCCGAACGCGCCGAGCCGGACGGGATCGAGCGAGACGTGGATCTCGCGGTCGACGCCGCCGATCCGGACCGCCTGCGACACGCCCTCCAGCCCCTGCAAGGCCGGGATCACCGTGTTGTCGACGTACCACGACGTCTCCTCGATCGACTTCGAGGGCGCCGAGACCGAATAGCTGACGATGGGCAGGTCGACCACGTTGACGCGGCTGACGATCGGCTCGTTGACGTCGCCGGGCAGGTCCGAGCGGATGCGCGCGATGGCGTCCTTGACGTCGTTGAGCGCGCGGTCGGCGTTGATCTCGATGTGGAAGATGACGCTGGTCGACGATTGCCCGTCGACGACGGTCGACTGGATGTGGTCGACGCCGCTGACGCCGGCGATGGCGTCCTCGACCTTGCGCGTCACCTGCGATTCGAGCTGGGCGGGCGCCGCGCCGGTCTCGGTGACGGTGACGCTGACCACCGGCACGTCGACGTTGGGGAAGCGCGTGATCGGCATGGTGGCGAAGGCGAACAAGCCGAGCGCCACGCCCACGACGAACAGCACGACCGCGGGGATCGGGCTGCGGATCGAATAGGCGGAGAAGTTGATCCTCATTGCACGCTCCCCCCGGCCGCCGCCTCGGCGGGCGCGGCGCGCACGGCGTCGCCGTCGTTGAGGAAGGGCCCGGCGCGCGCGATCACCGTCGCGCCGTCGGCCACTCCCGACAGGATCTGCACCATGCCGCCGAAGCGCAGGCCGGTCTTGACGTCGCGCACCTTGACGCGACCGTCCACGACCTCCTCGACGCGGGTCGCCCCGGAATCGTCGAGCACGGCCGTCTCGGGCACGCCGAGGCCGCGTACGCGCGCCGTCTCGACGGTGGCGCGGGCGAAGGCGCCGATCTTCAGCGCGGGATCGGGATCGAGCGCGACGCGCACGGCGCCCAAGCGGGTCGTCTTGTCCACCTCGCCCGGCAGCAGGCGCACGCGGCCCTTCACCGTCTTGCCGCCCGGCAGCGCGACGACCGCCGGTTGGCCCTGCGCGAGGCGGATCATGTCGCCTTGGTAGACCTGCCCCTCGAACTCGACGTCGCCGTCCTCGATCACGCGGAACGGCGGCTCGCCGGTCGTGCTGGCGACGTAGCCGACCTCCACCGTGCGCCGCGAAACCACGCCGTCGACCGGCGACTTCACCTGCGTGTCGGCGAGGTTGACGTCGAGCTGGCGGCGCTGGGCCTCGAGGCCGGCGAGGTCGGCGCGCGCCAGCGTCACGGCCTTCTCCGCCGACAGCGCGGCGGCGTGCGCGGCCGCGGCGGCGGCGGTGGCGGAGTCGAGCGCGGCCTGCGTGGCGTTGCCGGTCGCCTTCAGCGCCTGCGCACGCGCCAGCGCGGCGGCCGCCGACTTGTCGTTCGCCTCGGCTGAGGGCACTTGCGTCATAGCCTGCGCGATGGCGGCATTGGCCTTGGCGATGCCCGCGTCGGATTGCGCGACCTGCGCGTCGAGCGCGGAATGGTCGAGCGTCACCAGCGTCTCGCCCTTGGTGACCTTGTCGCCGACCTGGGCGCCGACCGCGGTCACCGCGAGCCCGCCGATGCGCGGCGTCACGAACACTTCGTGGCGCGCCACCAGCGAGCCGGTCATCTCGACGGTCGCCACGAACGGCGTCTGCGCGACCTTGGTCACGGTGACGAGCGGCGCCTGGGGCGTCGCCGACGACGGATCGGTGGCGGCGCGCGCGGCCGCGCCGGCGAGCGCGGCGGCGGCGGCGATCGCGAGAAGGGACGCGCGGAAGTCGGGACGCATGGCGGGCCTTTCAGGCGGTTTCGCGGACGCCGAGCAAGTCGCCCAGCAGCGCGAGAAGGGGTTCGGCCGTGGCGGCCGGGTCGAAATCGGGTTCGCCGGCGCGGCGCGTCATCAGGCCGTGCGCCAAGGTTTCCATCACCGAGACGGTCGCCTCGACGCCGTGGCGCGGCGCGATCTCGCCGGCCGCGACGCCCCGCTCGACGATGCCGCGCAGGGCCTCGTGGATGGCGCCGTCGCAGCGGCGCTGGATCTCGGCGACGCGCGGGTTGCGCCGCGCCTCCTCGGCGATCTGCAGGAAGAACACCGCGTCGTCGCGCGGGCGCTCGACGAGGCAGGAGCGGAACAGGTCGCGCAGCGCGGCGCCGATGTCGCCGGCATGGCCGGCCTCGGCGAAATCATGCAGCACGGCGTCGCAATCCTGCTCGGCGATGCCCGCGATCAGGTCTTCCTTGGAGCGGAAATAGAGGTAGAGCGCGCCGGGGCTGACCTTCGCCTCGCGGCAGATGTCCTGCATGGACGCGCCATGGAAGCCGAGCTTCAGGAAGCACCGGCGCGCGCCCTCGAGGATCACGCGCTCGCGCTCGCCGATGGCGGCGTCGCTGAGCTTGGGCATT
>JAGWKJ010000239.1 GCA_028865375.1 Hyphomicrobiales bacterium
GGAACGCCGGCGTGAGCCAGCCCGCGACGATGCCGCGCGAGATCGAGGCGAGGCCCCGGTCGCGCACGGCGGCGATGCGTGCGTCCCAGCCCTCGGCGGTCCCGATCTTCGCGCCGGAATCGACCAAGACGAGCGACGTCAGCCGCGCGGCGGCTTCGAGCGCGACCGCCTGCGCGATCAGCCCGCCGACCGATACGCCCACCATGGCGAAACGGTCGACCCCGAGCGCGTCGAGGAGCCCCAGCGCGTCTCGCGTCTGGTCGGCGAGCGAATAAGGTCCGGGCGGCGCGTCGGACAGGCCGTGGCCGCGCTTGTCGTAGCGCACGACGCGGCGCGTCGCGGCCAGCCGCCCGGCGACGTCGTCCCAGATGCGCAGATCCGAGCCGAGCGAATTGGCGAACAGCACGACGGGCGCATCGCGCGGACCTTCGTCCCGGCAATGGATCGCCACGCCCGAAACCGCGATGAACGCCACGATTTCCTCCCCGGGACGATCCGGCCCGCTCCCATCCGGACCATAGGCGCGGGTCCGGCGGCGGACAATCGGCGGCGTGCGGAACGAAACGGGCGGCACGCGTTTCTAATGGGCGAACGCCGAAGCGCGCGCGAAAGCGCCGGCGATTTGCCAGTGTGCGCGCGCCTCGCCTAACATGTCGCGTCCGGCCGGTTTGCGCCGGGCCGGCGATGGGCCGCCGCTTGACCGAGACCGCAGCGACGACGCCGCCGGGGACCGACACGTGAGCGCAGACGACGACAAGGTTCCGCGCGATCCTTCGCCGCGGATGCCCAAACCCTTCGACCCCAAGCCCTTCGACCCCAAGCCCGCCGAGTCCAAGCCCGCCGAGTCGAGACCGATGGACAAGGATGCCGCGCTGTCGGCCTTGGCCGAGATCTTGGGCGAGCCGCGCGACGTGCGGGTCCGCAGGAGCGCCGGCCGAACGGCCGAGACCGTGGCGCTCGACGCGCCGCGCGCCCGTGCGGCGCCTGCGGGGCCGCCGCCCGCGTCTCCCGCCGACCCGTTCGATCGCGGTCCCGATCCGATACGCCACGGCGTGGCGCTGGTTGCGGTGACGCTGGCGTTGGCGGCGCTGGTCGCCGTCGGCGCGATGGCGCTGTCGGGCCGGATGCCTGGCGCCGTGCGCGCCATCGCGGGCGCCCCGCAAACCGCCGCGCCCGCGCAGGACGCCGCGGCGGCCGACGCGCTCCGCGCCAAGCTGTTGGCGGCCGCCAAGGCGCCCGCGCCGAACGCGTCGCCGCAAGCTCCCGCCTGCGTCGACGACGCCAATCTCGGCCTCGACGCCGGCTACGCGACCTTTGACGTCGTGTCGCCTTGCCGGAAGGGCGCGCCGATCCGTTTCGCGCTCGACGACCTGGTCGCGGACGCGACCTTCGACGATTCCGGGAAGGCCGGCGCGCGCCTGCCGGTGCTCGCCCCGCACGAGACCGTGGGCTGGACCGACGTCGCCGGCAAGCCGGCGAGCAAGGCCGTCGATTTTCCCTTGCCCAAGGGCTTCGCGCGCATCGCCTTGGTCGCCCCCGCCGACGCCAAGCTCGACCTGTCGGCCGCCGGCCCGGACGGGACGGAGGCCGCCTTCGGCCCGCCGGTCGCGATGCGCGACGGACGCACATTGCGCGTCTTCGATCCCGCGCCGGGCGGCGCGTCCAAGGGCGGCGCCTATGCGATTTCCGCGGTGGCCGCCAAGGGCGCGTCCTGCGGCGCCGCCGGCAAGCCGCTCGCGCTCGAACTGCGCACGCTGGTCGACGGCGTGCCTTCCGCGCGGCCGATCGCGCTCGACACGCCGCCTTGCGACAAGCAGAAGATCGCCGAGGTCACGCTGCCGGGGTCGCCCTGAGCGCGCGCGCCACGATCCCCGGCGCCGCCGGCGCCAGCGTCGTGCCCTCGCGGACGAAAACGAGGCCGCGACGGGCGAAGACGAAGGCCAGCGCATAGGCGGTCCCCGCGCCGAGGAACGCGCCGGCCACGACGTCGCTGGGCCAATGCGCCAGCACGATCACGCGCGACGCCCCCACGACGATCGCGCCCGCCGCGAGCCACGGCCGCAGCCGCGGCGCCATCAGCCCGATCGACGCCGCCACCGCGAAGGCCGTGGTGGTGTGGCCCGACGGGAAACTCGCGTATTTGCCGTCGAAGTTCAGCGGCGCGAACACGTGCGGCCCGACGTCGAGCGCCGCCCAGGGCCGTTCGCGACCGACGAGATGCTTGACCGCCTGCACGGCAAGCCCCGACAGGCCGACGCTGGCCAGCAGATACCAGCCCCGCCGGCCCGTCTCCGTGAACGCGGCCCGCCGGCGCGCCGACGCGCGCGGTGCGAGAATGCCGCACAGGATGCCCAGACCGGCCAGCGCGAACCAAGTCCCGCCCAGCCCCGCGCGGGTGATCTTGTCGAACACGTCGGTCACGGCGGCCGGCAGCGCATGGGCCCAATGGGCGGCCGGGGCGTCGAGGGGAATCGCGAAGGCTTCCGCCAGCGCCACCGCGATCGCGAAATCGCGCCACAGGCGCCCCGGCGCGCGCGGCGCGTCGGGAGATGGCGACCCCGGCAGGGCTCGAACCTGCGACCTGCCGCTTAGAAGGCGGCCGCTCTCATCCAGCTGAGCTACGGGGTCGTCCGTCCGCGTCAATGCGTCCACTGGCCGACGCGGCCGACGCGGAAATTGTCGGAATAGCTGAGCGTCTTGGGGGACGGCTCCTGCGCCTCCTCGACCCGGTAGTCGATGCCCTTGCGCACGGCGTAGGCGATCGCCTCCTCCTTGGTGGCGAAGTCGATCCGCACCTGTTGGCGCATGTCGGAGGACGAGGTCCAGCCCATCAGCGGTTCGACCGATTTCGCGCTCTCGGGCGCGAAGTCGAGCCGCCAGTCCTTCGCGCGCGCCTTGCCCGATTGGGTCGCCGACTTGCCGGGTCTGTAGATGCGAGCGGTCATGCGTTCCTCGTGCGGGCCGATGGTCGGGGCGGCAGGATTTGAACCTGCGACCTGAAGTACCCAAAACTTCCGCGCTACCAGACTGCGCTACGCCCCGGCCGCGCGGGACCCGGCGCTAACACGCGCCGCGGCGGCGGACAAGATCGGGGGGGACGGCGAAGCGGGCGTCGCCGTCCGATCGCCGCCGGAAACGCGGGCGCCGCCGCGTCGGCGCCATTCCCGCCGCGCGCGTTCCGCGCTAGGAGGCGCGCGAGGGGGACCCATGGACGGCAAGATCGACCTGCTCGCGATCGGCGAGGCGATGGCGGAACTGAACCGCCGGCCCGGCTCTGATTCCTTCGCGCTCGGCTTCGGCGGCGACACCTCGAACGCGCTGGCGGCGGCGGCGCGCAGCGGCGCGCGCTGCGCCTACGTCAGCGCGGTCGGCGCCGATACATTCGGCCGCGCGTTGAAGGACCTGTGGTCGCGCGAGGGAATCGACCATGCCGACGTGCGCGTCGACCCGGCGCGGCCGACGGGCGTCTATTTCGTCGACCACGGACCCGACGGCCACGAGTTTTCCTACTTGCGCGCCGGGTCGGCCGCGAGCGCGCTGGGGCCCGGCGATCTGCCGATGGCGCGCGTGAAGGCGGCCAAGGCCGTGCATCTGTCCGGCATAAGCCAGGCGATCTCGGCCTCGGCCGCCGACCTCGGCTTCGCCGCGATCGACGCCGCAAAGGCCGCCGGCGCGCTCGTTTCCTACGACCCCAACCTGCGCCTGAAGCTGTGGCCGCTCGCCCGCGCGCGCGCGATCATCCACGAGGCGATGCGGAGCGCCGACGTCGCCCTGCCCGGCCTCGACGACGCGCGCGCGCTCGCCGGCCTCGAGGACCCCGACGCGATCGCGGATTTCTACCTGCGGCTGGG
>JAGWKJ010000240.1 GCA_028865375.1 Hyphomicrobiales bacterium
GCGTCCTGTTCCCGGTGGCTCTGCGGCGCGGCCTGCCGGCCTACGCGACCGAGGCGATCTCGATGACCAAGGCGACCGCGCTCGTCTCGCTGGTGACGCTGTGGGACGTGACGAGCGTCGCCTTGAAGATCCGCAACGACACGTTCGTCACCTACGCGCCGATCCTGGCGGCGGGGGCGATCTACCTCGTCGTCAACGGCGCGCTGGCGTTCGCCTTCGCGAAGGTCGAGGATTGGCTGACGCCGCCGGCGCGAGCCTGAGGAGAGCGCGATGGAATCCAACGGCGCGCCGGCGATCGTCGTCGAAGGGATGCGCAAGAGCTTCGGCGGCGTCGAAGTGCTCAAGGGCGTCTCGCTGACCGCGAAGGTCGGCGACGTGGTGTCGATCTTGGGCGCGTCGGGCTCTGGCAAGAGCACCTTCCTGCGCTGCATCAACCTGCTCGAAACGCCCGACGCGGGCGCCGTGACGGTGGCCGGGGAGATGATCGCCATGCGCCGCCGGCGCGACGGCAAGGCGGAACCGGCCGACCGCCGGCAGGTCGAACGCATCCGCGCCGAGCTCGGCATGGTGTTCCAGGGCTTCAACCTGTGGTCGCACATGACGGTGCTCGAGAACGTGATCGAGGCGCCCGTCCACGTGCAGCGCCGGCCGCGCGCCGAATGCCTGGACGAAGGGCGCGCGCTGCTCGCCAAGGTCGGCATGGCGGAGAAGGCGGGGCATTACCCCTCGCAGCTCTCCGGCGGCCAGCAGCAGCGCGCCGCGATCGCGCGCGCGCTGGCGATGCGGCCCAAGGCGATGCTGTTCGACGAGCCGACCTCCGCGCTCGACCCCGAACTCGTGGGCGAGGTGCTGCGCGTCATCCGGGGCCTCGCGGACGAAGGGCGCACGATGCTGATCGTCACCCACGAAATGGCCTTCGCGCGCGACGTGTCGAGCAAGGTCGTGTTCCTGCATCAAGGTCTGGTGGAGGCAGAGGGACCGCCCGCGACGCTGTTCTCGGCCGATTGCCCGTCGGAACGCTTCAAGCGCTTCCTGTCGGGTCATGGCACGGCGGCGCCGACGAAATGAGCCGGGAAGCGTCGTCGGGAGCGGGGACCCGACAGGTCTCGCGGCGTCCGATTTGCGCAATGCGGCGCCGCCGCGCCCGCTTCGTCCGGTAGCGACGCATGCGGAAGCGCGCGTCGCGAGCATGGCACAGGATGAGCCGCGCGCCGGCCAAGCACAGCACGCATCGCGCGTCGAACACGACGACGGAGCGCGCCTTCGATCATCCCCGGCCCCTTCCCGCGTCGACGCGCCGCGGCGATGGCCCCGCCGCGCGCCCTTGCTGCCGACGCCTTACCCTTGACCCTTGCAATGAGCCTGCCCATTCATATGGACTACACATGAACCTGTTCGCACCAAGCATCACGAAAAGCCGCCGCCCATGCCTGCGCCCTTCACGGTTCGTCTCGACGACTCGACGCTGAATGCGCTCGACGATCTCGCCGAAAAGACCGACCGCTCTCGCAATTGGCTCGTCGCCCGCGCCGTCGAAGATTTTGTCGCGCTGAACGCCTGGCAGATCGGCAAGATAGCAGCCGGACTCGAGGCCGCCGACCGTGGCGACTTCGCCAGCGACTCTCAATTGGCGCGCGTCAGGAAGAAATTCGCGCCCAAACCATGAAGGTGCGTTGGACGACTCCGGCGCTGCGCGACCTTGAGGCCATCGGCGACCATATCGGCATGAACGACTCCGCCGCCGTCGCCGCGCGCGTCGTCACCTCCATTCTCGATCAAGCCGACAATCTGGCGGCGTTTCCGCATATGGGGCGGGCGGGGCGCGTTCCGGGCACACGGGAACTGGTCGTCGTCGGCTCGCCCTTCATCGTGCCTTACCGCGTGCGTGATGCCGATGTTGAAATTCTCGCCGCGTTTCATGGCGCGCGTCGACGGCCGGAACAATTCGACTGACGGCGGCGAAATCCGGGGAAACTCCAAATAGGTCCCCTTGCATCGGCCACGGCACACCAAGCGGTGCCGACGATGCCCCGCCGCGCGCTCCCGCGACCATGCCCCGCGCGCCGCGTCGACGCAGTGCAAAACATATTGACAGTTGAAAAGACATATGTTCATTTTGTCGCAACGCCGCGTCGACGGCGATCCGCGCCGAGCGCGGGCCGGAGGAAACATGCCGCTGTGGGAAATCGCGCTCGCGGCGCTCGTCGCCGCATGGTCGCTGCAAGCGATCGGGGTCTGGAAGCAGGCGAACAATTATGCGCGCACGCTCGGCGCCATGCGGACGCAATGGCGCGACGGCGCGCTGGGCGCCGGCGCCGCGCCCGGTCGTTTCGGCCCCGGCGCCATCGCCATGGTGGTCGCCGATCCGGCGGGAATCGTGCGCGACGTGCGCATGATGCGCGGGCGCAGCGTCTTCGCGACCTTCGAACGCCGGACCGATTGCGAAGGCATCTCGCTCGCGGCGCTGAAAGCGCGCGCGGCGGGTCTCGACCGGCGCGGCGGCCGCGCCATCGCGCAGGCGGTCGAACAGATCGAACGGTTGAAGGCCCGCGCGAACGGCGCCGGCGCGGCCGGGACATGATGCCGGCGACGGCGAGGACAGGGGGAGGAACGCGATGATCTTGACGACGATCGCGACGCAAGGCGCGGCCTTTGGCCACGCGTTCGCCGCACATGGATGGCCCGAGCCGGCGGTCTTCGCCGACAGGCTCCACGAGGCCGGACGGGGCTTCATCCACCTCGCGCAGGCGGGCGCACCGGCACCGGGCAGCGCGGCGAGCTACGCCGACGCGGTCAAGAAGGCCGCCGCCAACCAGCAGGAGCAGTTCGGCTACCTGACGGCCGCCGGCAAGTATTTCATCGGCATCTTCCAGAAAGGCGGCGAGGTCTTTGTCGGATTCGTCACCGGCATCATCCCGACCCTCGTCGTGCTGATGACGGCCTTCTACGCGGTGATCGGCCTCGTCGGCGAGGATCGCGTGCAGGGCGCCGCGCGCGGCCTCGGACGGATCGCGCTGACGCGCTACACGCTGCTGCCGCTGCTGGCGGTGTTCTTCCTGACCAATCCGATGGCCTACACGTTCGGGTCGTTCCTCGAAGAGAAGCACAAGCCGGCGTTCTACGATTCGGCGGTTTCGTTCGTGCATCCGCCGCTCGGGCTGTTCCCGCACGTGAACCCCGGCGAGTATTTCGTCTGGGGCGGCGTGCTCGTGGCGCTGCTCGAACTCGAGAAGGCGCACAAGGTACCGCCGACCTATCACGTGACGGTCGCGATCTTCTATTTCTTCGTCGGCCTGCTCGTGATCCTCCTCAAGGGGATCGTCACCGAGCGGATCACCAAGTTCATGGCCGAGCGCCAAGGCGTGCAGCTCTGAGGGGGTCGGACATGGCGAACAAAGTCTTCCGCGCGGTCCGCGTTTCCTCCGGCCCCGGCGGCTGGGGCGGACCGCTGGTCATCCTGCCCACCGACCAGAGGGACAAGGTCGTCTCGGTCACTGGCGGCGGCATCCATCCGGTGGCGCAGCGCATCGCCGAACTCACCGGCGGCGTCGCCGTCGACGGCTTCCGCGCCCCGCCCGCCGAAAGCGAATGGGCGGTCGCGGTCGTCGATTGCGGTGGCACCGCGCGCTGCGGCGTCTACCCGCGCAAGCGCATCCCCACCGTGAACCTGACGCCCGTGGGGCAAGCCGGCCCGCTGGCGCAATTCATCACCGAGGACATCTACGTCTCGGGCGTGAAGCCCGACACGATCGTCCCGGCCGACGGCTCGGCCGCGCCGACCGCCGCCGGCATCGCGGCGGCCGCGGCTTCGGGCGGCGTGGCGGCGGCCTCGGCG
>JAGWKJ010000010.1 GCA_028865375.1 Hyphomicrobiales bacterium
CGGGCGCAGCGCGAACACCGCCGATGTCGCGGCCACCGCCAAGCCGGCCGCGCCGGCGATCTTCAAGAGCACGTGCATGTCGCTCTCCCTTTGGCGCCGCCGTGGGCCGGCGGTCAAACGTCGGGGTTCCGGGCGATCAGCGCCCGATGTCCCGGCTCCATTGCATGAAGGCCGCAAACGCGCGGTTGCGGTCGTCGGGGTTGGCGGCGTCGGCCTCGCGGCTCGCCGTCTCGAACGCGGCGAAGCCCGCGCCCGCGTCCTTGGCAGCGTCGGCGGCGAGCGAGGCCGCTTCCGCCTCGCGCGGCAGGCCGGCGACCTGCGCGGCGAATTGGGCGAGCGACCATTCGGGCGTCCCGCGCCGTTTCAGCAGCGCGGAATACCCGCCGAACAGCGCCTTGGCGAACGCGGCGACGCGCGCGGCGCGCGCGGAATCGGGATCGTCGGCGCGGGTCACCAGCACGGCCATCGTCGCCAGCGCGCCGACCGCCGCGCCCTGCGGCGCGAGCTTGGGATAGAGCGAAGGTTCGATCCTGGCCGGCATGAAATAGGGCCGCAGCGCGGGATCGTAGGCGAGGTCGACGAGGTGGAACCCGCCGTCGGCGCCGAAGCCGGCCAGCGGCGAGGACGACCGCGCGCCCACGATCACCGCGGCGTCGACGTCGCCCTTGGCGAGCGCCGCCAGCGCCGCCGCGCCGCCGAGGAACGACGGCTTGGGCGCGATCCCCAGCGCCTTGAACAGCAACGCGGAGGTCTGCACGTCCGCCGACCCCGCCGCGCCGAAGGCGACCGCGCGGCCGTCGAGCGCGGCGAGCGACGCGACGCCGTCGCGCGCGACGATCGTCACCGTCTCGGGAAACAGCGGCGCGACATAGGCGAGCGGCGGCGCGTCCTTCGAGGCGCCTTCCATCACGGCGATCCCGTCCGATCGCGCGATCGCGAGGTCGGCGCCGCCGAGTCCGTCCGCGAGCTCCTTGGAGGTCGCCGCGCCGACCTTGGCGGATATCGCGGCGCCCGACGGTCCGAGAGCGGCGCGCATGTCCTCGACGATGCGCGCGTCGGTGGACGCCCCGACGGAGACGAGGATCGTGGTCGCCGTCGCGGCGGCCTTGGGCGGGGCGGCGGCGCGCGCCGGCGATTTCGCGGCGGCCTTGTCCTGCCGGCCTTCGCCGGCCGCCACGCGCCCCTTGCCGTGCCAAAGCACCCAACGGCCGTGCGACAGGATCGGCTTCGGATAATATTCCATGCCCGGCGGCAGCGGCGGGCGGTTCTTCATGTCGGGCGGGGGGGGCGTCTGCGCGCGCGCGGCCGACAGCGCGACGATCGCGGCCGCCGCCAGGCAGGCGCCCGACGATGCGATCTTTCTCGACGAACTCGTGTCCATCCGGGACCGTCCTTACGCGAAGCCGGAGAATGACTGGGCGGAGGCCTCGGCGCCCCGACGTCCGGCGAAACAAACGCGACGAATCGCAAAATCGGAGGTTTCGGCTAGGAGCCAAATGCGCCCTCATCAAGGCGCGACGTTGCACGGGGTTAACGGCCGTGGCATGCGATCCGCCCCGCCGCATGGCGTCGCAACCGGACCATCCCATGACCGTTCCGTTCCACCAGACGATCCTTCCCGTGTTCGCCCGCTGTCTCGCGGTCGCCGACGTCCAGGTCGCCAAGGCGCGCGATTTCGCCAAGGCCAAGAAGCTCGACGACGCGGCCGTGCTCGGCCTGCGGCTCTATCCCGACATGCTGCCGCTGTCGCGGCAATGGCAGCTGGTGTCGGACTTCTGCAAGAACGGCGCGGCGCGGCTGGGCGGCGTCGAGCCCCCGAAGTTCGAGGACGTCGAGAAGACGTTCGACGAGATCGTCGCGCGGTTCGCGCGCACGCGCGACTTCGTGGCGACCGTCGCTCCCGCGACGATCGACGCGCGGGCGGCGACGGAGATCGTCGTTCCGCGCGGGCAGGAAAAGTTCAAGATGTCGGCGAGCACCTACGCCTGCCACATGCTGCTGCCCAATCTCTACTTCCACCTGACGACCGCCCACGACGTGCTTCGCCATGTCGGCGTGGAGATCGGGAAGCGCGATTTCGTCGGCCCGTTCGAGGGCGCGACGCCGGCGTGACTACCGGAGGGCCGGCGCGACGTTTCAGGCCACGCCCTTCACCGCATGGGCGCGGCACCGGAACCGCACCGACCCGTCCGCCCCCGGGACGAGAATTTCGTCGAGGCGCGCGCGCAGCCGCCCCTTGGCGTCGGGCGCCATCTCGGCGAATTCCTTGCCGCGCGGGCCGCCAGGCGCCGTGACGATTTCCCAATAGTCGGCGACGCCTTCGAACTCGACGTCGATGCGCAACGTCGTCGCCTCGACGCGGCGCAAGCCGGCGCCGGTCCACAGCGCCGACATCCGTTCCGGCTCGATCCAATGCGCGCTCGGCGGCAGCGCGACGGGCACGCCGATTTCGGCCATCGCCTGCCACAGCGGCGCGATCGGCGCCCCGCCCGGCAGCGCCCACATATAGGCCGCGGCGATGCCGCCCGGCCGCAGCACGCGGGCGAGTTCCGCCGCGCCCTTTTGCGGATCGGGCACGAACGCCAGCACCAGCGCCATCGTGGCGACGTCGAAAGCGGCGGCTCGCGCGGGCAGGTCCATCGCGTCGCCGATCTCGAACCGCGCCCCTACGGCGTCGTCGCGGCTCTTGGCATAGGCGATCTGGCCATCGGAGGGATCGACGCCCAACACGGTCCGCGGCGACGAACGGCGCATGACCTCGGCGGTGAAGGCGCCGTTGCCGCAGCCCACGTCGATCCAATCGAGGTCGCGGGCCGGCCCGAGCCATTCCAGGAATTCCGCGCCGGCGCGGCGGCTCCATCGCCCCATCAGCCTTTCGTATGCCGCGCCGTCGGAAAAGACGTAGGTCGGTCGCTCCATCGAAGTCTCCCGGAGTCAGCCGGCCCGTCGGCAGCGTGCAAAGCGCATTTCGCACAGGCGCCTGGCGTCGGGCACGCTTGGCGTCGCCTTCACGCAGGCGGCGACCCAATCGGCGTGGCCGTGCGGCGCCGCGAGCGCGGCTTTCACGCCGTCGCACGCGCCGGCGGCGCGGACGGGTCCCGCCGGCGCGACGACCAGAGCGAGGGCGCAAGCCGACGCGGCGGCGCGGAGAAACGATTTGGCGCGCATCTGTGCTACCCCGGGCCGACGGCGGCCGGCCGCACGCTAGCGCGAATTCCCGCGGCGCATCAAACCTCCGGGAAGATGCGCGTCACGTGGCCCATCTTGCGGCCGGGCGCGCGATCGCGCTTGCCATAGAGGCGCAGGTGCGCGTCGGGCGTCGCGAGCGCGTCGCGCCAGCCGAGCGCGCCGTCGCCGAGCAGGTTGCGCATTTCGATCCGGCCGCGCCGCGCGGTGGAGCCGAGCGGCCAGCCGCAGATGGCCCGCACGTGCTGCTCGAATTGCGACGTGACGGCGCCGGGATCGGTCCAATGGCCGGAATTGTGCACGCGCGGCGCGATCTCGTTGACGACGAGCCGCTCGTCGGCGCCCCGGCCGACGACGAACAGTTCGACGCCCATCACGCCGACGCAGTCCAGCGCGTCGAGGATGCGCCGCGCCAGCGCGACCGCCGCCGCCGACGTCGCGGGGGTCGTGCGCGCGGGCACGCGCGTCAGCGACAGGACGTGATCGGCATGTTCGTTTTCGCCGGGGTCCCAGGCGGCGAAGGCGCCGTCGATCCCGCGCGCCGCGACCACCGAGATCTCGCGCGCGAACGGCACCAGCGCCTCGAGGATCGCCGGCGCGCCTTCGATGGCATCGAGCGCGGCCCGCGGATCGTCGCCGGGCCGAAGGCGGACCTGGCCCTTGCCGTCGTAGCCGAGCCGCCGCGTCTTGAGGATGCCATGGCCGCCGAACCGCGCCAGCGCCTCGCGCAGCGCGGTCTCGTCGGGCGCGTCGGCGAACGGCGCCACCGGCGCGCCGAGGCCTTCGAGGAAGCGCTTCTCGACCAGCCGGTCCTGCGCGGCGGCGAGCGCGGAGGGCCCGGGGCGCACGGGCTTCAGCCTCGCCAACAGCGCCGCGGTCGCTTCCGGCACGTTCTCGAATTCGTAGGTGACGACGTCGACCGCCGCCGCGAAGCGGGCCAACGCGTCCTCGTCCCCATAGGCGGCGCAGGTGAACGCGGCGGCGACGTCGAAGGCCGGCTGGTCGGCTTCGGGCGCATAGACATGCGCGCGCAAGCCGAGGTCCGCGGCGGCGAGCGCGATCATGCGGCCGAGCTGGCCGCCGCCCAGGATGCCGATCGTCGCGCCCGGAGCGAGGCTCATGCGCGCGACGGGTCGGCCGGCGCCTCGGCGACGCCCGCGCTCTGGCGCGACCGCCAGGCGTCGAGCCGCGCGGCCAGCGCGTCGTCGGAGAGCGCGAGCACGGCGGCGGCGAGCAGCGCCGCGTTGACGGCGCCCGCCTCGCCGATGGCCAGCGTCCCGACGGGCACGCCGGCGGGCATCTGCACGATCGAAAGCAGGCTGTCCTGCCCTTTCATCGCGCGCGATTCGACCGGCACGCCGAACACCGGCAGCGGCGTCATCGAGGCGATCATGCCGGGCAGGTGCGCCGCGCCGCCGGCGCCCGCGACGATCACCTTCAAGCCCGCCGCCTTGGCGCCCTTGGCGAAGGCGACCAGACGGTCGGGCGTGCGATGGGCGGAGACGATTCTCGCCGCGTGCGGCACGCCTAGCGCTTCCAGCGTCTCGGCCGCGCGCTTCATGGTCGTCCAGTCGGACTGGCTGCCCATCACCACGGCGACTTGCGGGATTTCACTGTCCATGCGCCCGGCCGATCAAACGAAGCGCCGCGTTTAGGGGAGCGTGCGGCGGGAGGCAAGCGAGGTCGCGGGCGTGACGCGCCCGGGATGCGGGCGCCATGGCCCGCATCGGCCGTCAAGCGCCCCTCGCTCACTCCAACAGCCCGCCCGCGCGCGGCGCGAGCGGATTGTCGGCCAGCGCCGCGGCGTCCGGCGCGTCGGCGGCGGTTTCGCCGGCGAAGGCGGCGTAGAAGCGGTCGATCGTCTCGGGCGACACGCCGTCGACGATGAACACGATCCGCGTGTCGCGGTCGGAATCGGGCCAGCCGTCGAGCCGGACCGGGGGATGGAACGACTTCTGCACCGCCTGCACGAGCAGCGGGCGGCCGGGATCGTCATCGAGCTTCACGAGGCCCTTCACGCGCAGCAGCTTGGGCCCGAGCGCGGCGCGCAACAGCGACAGGAACAGGTCGAGCCTTCCCGCGCCGATCGGCGCGGCGCGCCGCAGGACATAACCGCGGATGCGCGCGGAATGGCGGGACGGGTCGCGGCCGTCCTGCGCCGCGTCGGCGTCGTGGCCATGATGGTCATGATCGTGCCCGTGGCCGTCGGTGGCGGGCAAGCGCGCGGCGGCGGCGAGCCAATCGGCGGCGTCGCCGGGCTTGGCGAGGAGCTCGCCCGCCGCGACCGTCGTCGCGTCGAAGATCGGCGCCGCCGGGTTCAGGCGTCGCAGGTCGGCCTCCAGCGCGCCCAAGTCGTGGGCGCTCGCGATGTCGCGCTTGCCGATCACGAGCCGGTCGGCGGCGACCGCCTGCTTGGCCGCTTCCTCGTGGGCGTCCATCGTCGTGCGGCCCTGCGCGCCGTCGACGACGGTGACGACCGCGTCCAGCCGATAGCGCAGCGCGAGGTAGGGATGGGCGAGGAACGCGCCCAAGATCGGCGCCGGGTCGGCCAGCCCCGTCGTTTCGACCACCAGCCGCGAGAACGCCGCGATGCGTCCGTTGTCGCGCTTGCGCAGCAGGTCTTCCAGCGCCGACACCAGCTGGCCGCGGATGGTGCAGCACAGGCAGCCCGATTCGAGCAGCACCGCGCCCTCCTCGCCGCCTTCGATCAACAGGTGATCGAGGCCGACGTCGCCGAATTCGTTGACGAGCACCAGCGAGCCCGCGAATTCCGGCGCGCGCAGCAGGCGGTTCAACAACGTCGTCTTGCCCGCGCCGAGGAAGCCCGTGAGCAGGGTCACCGGAATCGGCGGCGGCGGTCGGCGGTCGAGGATCGCGTCCATGGAGGCTCCGGCGGCCCGCTTATTTGGCGGCGGCGCCCGGCAATTCCAAGGGCGGCCCCGCCGCCTCAGAAACCAAGGGCGGCCCGGCAGACGGCGTTCCCGCGAGCAAGGTGGCGTCCATCGCCGCCGGCCTCGCCTTCTCGAAGGCCGAGGCGTCGACGCGGCGCGGACCCAGCGGCTTCAGGCTCGAGCCGGGCGCGGGGCCGAGATAGACCGGCTTGGGGTCGAACACCGGCGGGGGCGCGATCCCGCCCGACGACATCGCCGCGTGCATCAGCACCGGCGCGAGCTCGGGCCGCTGCCGGACGGCGGCCATGATCGCGGCCGAGGCGGCGGCGGGATCCTCGACCTCGCTCGCCCAATCGGCGCGACGCGCATGGCGCACGCAGGCGACGCCGCGCATGTCGGGCGGCGAACCGCCCTCGGGCCGCAACGAGGCGACCGAGCCGCGGCCCCAATACTGGCCGTCGAAGCCGCCGGCGAGCAGGCGCGCCGCCGCGCCGGTGCGCCCCGGCGCCGTGGCGCGGCCCATCACCACGGCGATCAAGGTGCGTCCGCCGCGCGTCGCCGAGGCGACGATGTTGAAGCCGGCCGCGCAAGTGAAGCCGGTCTTCATGCCGTCGGCGCCGTCGAAGCGGCCGAGCAGTTGGTTGTAGGTCTTGATGCGGCGCGGCCCCAGCGCCAGCTCGCCGACCGAGAAGATGCGGCTTTCCCGGGGAAAGTCGCGGCGCAGCGCGATCGCCACCAGGGCCATGTCGCGCGCGGACGAATAATGGTCGGCCGAGGGCAGGCCGTTCGGATTGACGAAATGCGACTGCGTCATGCCAAGCTTGGCCGCGGTGACGTTCATGTCGGCTGCGAAGGTCTCGACCGATCCGTCGACGCCTTCGGCGACCGTCACGGCGAGGTCGTTGGCCGACTTCGTCACCATCATCTGCAGCGCGTTGCGCAACGTGAGCACTGTGCCGGGCCGGAAGCCCATCTTGCTGGGCGCCATCCGCGCCGCGCGGGCGGACACCACCAACGGCGTGTCGAGCGTCAGGCGCCCGGCCCGCACGGCGCGCATCGCCGTATAGACGGTGACCAGCTTGGTCAGCGAGGCGGGATACCACGGCACCGTGGCGTCCCGCGCGTAGAGCACTTCGCCGGTCGAGGCGTCGACGAGCAGCTTGGGCGTCGCTCTCGCGCCGAAGGCGGCGATCGACAGGGCGGCGGCGAAGGCGAGACGGTTCAGGACCGGCGACAGGGGCATCCAAGCCTCTTGCGATGGCGCCCGAATCGAATTGCCGGCCGCCGGGGAGGACGTGCGGCGGACAAGGCCCCCGCTCGGCTGGCATGTCAACCCGGGGCGGCCCATGGCGGCGGGCCATGGCGGCGAGACCGATTCTTTCGGACGCTCGCCGGCGCGCCACCCCGCGCCGACAACGGCCGTCGGGAACCTTCGCGCCCGAACCGCCGCCGTCATTGCACCCGAACCACCGCCGTCCTTGCGAGCGAAGCGAAGCGATCCAGTCGTACGAGAAGGGCGCGTCGCCTGACGGAAGGGCCTCTGGATTGCTTCGTCGCTGACGCTCCTCGCAAGGACGGACAGGGCGCGATGGGAAACGCGGGATCGCGTCGGCGCTTCGGCGCGTCCGATGTCGTCCTCGCGACCGGGACATGGACCATCCCTGTGTGTCCCCGTTCACCTCCCACCACAGCGCGTGCCGCGCGGTGTCTCCTCCCCCGTGAAACGGGGGAGGTGGCGAGCGATAGCCGAGACGGAGGGGGCGCGCGGCGATTTCGCGCGAGCGCCGTTCCAGCGCCGCGCCCGGTTGCCCCCGCCGCGTCCCGCGGTCTAAGACGACGCGCCCGCGGAGCCAGATCGCCTTGGACCAGCCTCGCCCCAATTCCTTCCGCTCCGGACCCGACGCGCGCGGGCGCTTCGGCGACTTCGGCGGGCGCTTCGTCGCCGAGACGCTGATGCCGCTCGTGCTCGAGCTCGAAAAGGCCTATGCCGCCGCCAAGGCGGACCCCGCCTTCCACGCGGAATTGGCCGGCCTGCACAAGGACTACGTCGGCCGGCCGAGCCCGCTCTATTTCGCCGAGCGGCTGACGGCGCATCTGGGCGGCGCCAAGGTCTATTTCAAGCGCGACGAGCTCAACCACACCGGCGCGCACAAGATCAACAACGTGCTGGGCCAGATCCTGCTCGCCCGCCGCATGGGCAAGAAGCGCATCATCGCGGAGACGGGCGCCGGCCAGCACGGCGTGGCGACAGCCACCGCTTGCGCCAAATGGGGCCTCGATTGTGTCGTCTACATGGGCGCGGTCGACGTCGAGCGGCAGAAGCCCAACGTGTTCCGAATGAAGATGCTCGGCGCGACCGTCGTGCCGGTGCAGGCGGGCGCGCGCACGCTCAAGGACGCGATGAACGAGGCGCTGCGCGACTGGGTCACCAACGTCGCCGACACGTTCTATTGCATCGGCACGGCGGCCGGCCCCCATCCCTATCCCGCGATGGTGCGCGACTTCCAGTCGATCATCGGCGAGGAGACGCGCGCGCAGATGGCGGCCGCGGAAGGCCGGCTTCCAGACAGCCTCGTCGCCTGCATCGGGGGCGGGTCGAACGCGATCGGCCTGTTCCATCCCTTCCTCGACGACGCCGGCGTCGAGATCTTCGGCGTCGAGGCCGCCGGCCACGGCGTCGACGTGCCCAACGGCCACGCCGCCTCGCTGGCCGGCGGCCGGCCCGGCGTGCTGCACGGAAACCGCACCTATCTCCTGCAGGACGACGACGGGCAGATCCTCGAAGGCCATTCGATCTCGGCGGGCCTCGACTATCCCGGCATCGGCCCCGAACATTCGTGGCTGCGCGACGTCGGCCGCGTGAAGTACCTGTCGGCCACCGACAAGGAAGCGCTCGCCGCGTTCCAGCTCTGCGCCCGGCTCGAAGGAATCATCCCCGCGCTGGAGCCCGCCCACGCGCTCGCCCGCGTGATCGACCTCGCCGCGGAGCGTCCGAAGGACCATCTGATGGTGATGAACATGTGCGGCCGCGGCGACAAGGACATCTTCGCCGTCGCCGACCATCTCGGCGGGCTCTGAAGCCCCCATCCGATCCCCGAAGGAAACACGACATGAACGCCGGAACGCTGAACGCCGGGCACCTGCGCGCCTTCATCGAGCGCATCGAGAAGCTCGACGAGGAAAAGCGCGCGATCGCCGAGGACATCAAGGAAGTCTACGCCGAGGCCAAGGGCACCGGCTACGACGCCAAGGTCATGCGCAAGATCGTCGCGCTGCGCCGCCGCGACAAGGACGAGCGCCGCGAGGAGGAGGAGATCCTCGACCTCTACCTGAACGCGCTCGGCATGGCGTGAGGCGCGGCGCGCGTCAGCCCGGATTGGCGTAGAATATGTGGTGGCCGATCCGGTCCTTGCGGCGCATGTAGCGCGCCCAATAGGGCCGCACGTAATTGGCGTGGTAGTTCAGCGCGTCGCCGACCGCCGGATTGTAATTGGCGCCCGCCACGGCGGCCTTGGCGACGCGCGTCGCCAGCGCCCAGGCCGCCGGCTCGAGGATGTCGAGCCGCTTGCCCTCGCAGGCGAAGGTGAACTGGCAGCCGAGATAGACGTTGGCGTTCTGGAACACGACGCCGCACACGCTGTGCGGATAGAGCCCGCTGCGCAGCCGGTTGAGCACCACCTGTGCCACGGCGGCTTGGCCGGCGACCGGCTCGCTGCGCGCTTCGAAATAGACCGCCTCGGCGAGGCAATGGGTCTCGCTGGCCAACAGGCGGGGCGCGATCAGGGCGGCGAAATTCGGATGGGCCGCGAGCGCGACCGTGGTGGCGGGCTTGCCGGCGGGGACGGCGGGCTTGATCGCGGCGACCGCCGCCGTCGCGCCGCCGACGACCGCGGCCATGACGGGCAGGTCGTCCTCGGTCGCCGGCGTAGCGGTCGCCAAGGCCTCGGCGGCGGAGATCGCCGGCGTCGATCCGTCGCCGAATTGCAGCGATTGCATGTTCCGGAAGCCGGCGCGCTCGGCGCCGGTCGAAGCGCCGTCGCCGACGGACGCCGTCCGGCCGCCGCCGATCTTGGCGCTCATTTCCGGCCTGAGCGCGACGAAAGGATCGCTTCGGCCGTCGTCCACGACGAGCGGCTCGGGGCCCGGCGGCGCCTTGAAGGCGATCTTCGGTTCGCCTTCCAAGGGCACGGCCTGGCGCGGCGCGGCCGAGCCGAGGCCGGCCGAGCCCGCCAGCGCGCCGGTGGGCGCGTAGTCGACCAGCACGACCCTGCCTTCGAAGGCTTGCGTGCGCGCCAGTGTCGAAGGTTCGGGACCGGCTTCCGCGGTCGTGGTCAGCATCAGCCCCGCGCCGAGGACCCAGGGCGCGAAGGCGAAGACCGTCCAGCCAAAACGCGATTGACGCATACGCGACCCACGACCGACGGCCGCGCCGGCGCGCGGACACCCGGGCGGGAGTTAAAGCCGATTAGGCTTTAAGCGCCGTTACGCGCGCGAGGGGGCGGCGTCCCGAAAGGGGACGCGCCGCCCCTCAGGCGCTCGAAGCCGGCTTGCGCTTCAGCGAAGCCTGCGCCGCCGCGAGCCGCGCGATCGGCACGCGGAACGGCGAGCAGGACACATAGTCGAGCCCGACGCCGTCGACGAAGGCGATCGAGGCCGGGTCGCCGCCGTGCTCGCCGCAGATGCCGAGCTTGACGCCCGGCCGCGCGGCGCGGGCGCGCTCCGCGCCGATCCGCACCAGTTCGCCGACGCCCTCGGCGTCGATGGTCACGAACGGGTCGGCGGGCAGCAGGCCCTTGGCGACGTAGGTCGGCAGGAACGAGCCGGAATCGTCGCGCGAGAGCCCCAGCGTCGTCTGCGTGAGATCGTTGGTTCCGAACGAGAAGAACGCCGCCGCGCGCGAGATTTCGCCGGCGCGAAGCGCCGCGCGCGGCAATTCGATCATCGCGCCGACCGTGTAGCGGGGTCGCTCGCCGCGCTCCCGGGCGACCGCGTCGGCGGCCGCGTCGATGCGCGCCTTCACCGCCTCCAGTTCGGCGGCCGCCAGCACCAGCGGCACCATCACCTCGGCCTCGACCGGCGCGCCGGTGCGGGCCGCGGCGTCGAGCGCGCCCTCGAAGATCGCGCGCGCCTGCATGTCGGCGATCTCGGGATAGCGGACCGGGATGCGCGCGCCGCGGAAGCCGAGCATCGGATTGAACTCGTGCAGTTCGGCCACGCGCCGGCGCACGCGCTCCTCGCTCGCGCCCAGCGCCTTGGCGACCTCCGCGATCTCGGCGTCCCGCTGCGGCAGGAACTCGTGCAGCGGCGGGTCGAGCAAACGGATCGTCACCGGCAGGCCGGCCATGATCGTGAACAGTTCTGCGAAGTCCGCCCGTTGCATCGGCAGGATCTTGGCGAGCGCCGCGGCGCGGCCGGCCTCGTCGTCGGCCAGGATCATCTCGCGCATCGCCAGGATGCGGTCGGCGTCGAAGAACATGTGCTCGGTGCGGCAGAGCCCGATGCCCTCCGCGCCGAAGCCGCGCGCCGCCTTGGCGTCGGCCGGCGTCTCGGCGTTGGCGCGCACCTTCATGCGGCGGGCGGAATCCGCCCAGCCCATCAGCTCGCCGAACTCGCCCGTCAGCTCGGGCCGCCGCAGCGTCGCGGCGCCCACCAGCACCTCGCCCGACGAGCCGTCGAGGGTGACGACGTCGCCCTCCCGCAGCGTCATGTCGCCGGCGACCATCGTCTTGGCCGCAGCATCGACGCGGATGCCGCCGGCGCCGCAGATGCACGGCTTGCCCATGCCGCGCGCCACCACGGCGGCGTGCGAGGTCATGCCGCCGCGCGTGGTCAAGATGCCTTCGGCCGCGTGCATGCCGTGGATGTCCTCGGGCGAGGTCTCCACCCGCACCAGCACGACCCTGCGGCCGGCGCGCGCCGCGGATTCCGCGTCGTCGGCGGAAAACACGATGGCGCCGCAGGCGGCGCCGGGCGAGGCGGGCAGGCCGGTCGCCATCACGTCGCGCTTGGCGGCGGGATCGACGGTAGGGTGCAGGAGCTGGTCGAGCGATGCGGGCTCGATGCGCGCCACCGCGTCCTCGCGCGAGATCAGCCCCTCGCGCGCCATCTCGACGGCGATCCGGACCGCGGCGGCGGCGGTCCGCTTGCCGTTGCGCGTCTGCAGCATCCACAGCTTGCCGCGTTCGATGGTGAACTCGATGTCCTGCATGTCGCGGTAATGGCGCTCGAGCAGGGCCATCGTGTCGCGCAATCGCGCGAACGCGGCGGGCATGACGGTCTCCAGCGACGGCGCCGTCGCGCCGGCCGCGATCCGCGCCGCCTCGGTGACGTTCTGGGGCGTGCGGATGCCCGCCACAACGTCCTCCCCCTGCGCGTTGACGAGGAACTCGCCGTAGATCGCCCGCTGGCCGGTCGAGGGATTGCGCGTGAAGGCGACGCCGGTCGCCGAATCGTCGCCCCTGTTGCCGAACACCATCGCCTGCACGTTGACGGCCGTGCCCCAAGCCTCGGGAATCGAATTGAGCTTGCGATAGGTGATCGCGCGCGCGTTCATCCAGGAGGAGAACACCGCGCCGACGGCGCCCCAGAGCTGCTCGCGCGGATCTTCCGGGAACGGCTTGCCGGTCGCCTCGATCACGTGCGCCTTGTAGCGCGCGATCGTCGCCTCGAGCGCGGCGGCGTCGAGGTCGACGTCCTCGGCCGCGCCGCGGCGCGCCTTTTCGTGGTCCAGGATGTCCTCGAACTCGTGACGTTCGATGCCCAGCACGACGTCCGAATACATCTGGATGAAGCGACGGTGGCTGTCGGCGGCGAAGCGGGCGTCTCCCGTCGCCTCGGCGATCGCGACGCGGGCGGCGTCGTTCAAGCCGAGGTTCAGCACGGTGTCCATCATGCCGGGCATCGAGGCGCGCGCGCCCGAGCGCACCGACACCAGCAGCGGATCGGCGGCGTCGCCGAACGCCTTGCCCGCGACGCGGCCGATCTCGGCGAGCGCGGCCTCGACCTGCGACTTCAGCTCGGCGGGGAATTGGCGGCCGTTGGCGTAATAGTGCGTGCAGACCTCGGTCGTGATCGTGAAGCCGGGCGGCACGGGCAGGCCGAGGCTCGCCATGTCGGCCAAGTTGGCGCCCTTGCCGCCGAGCAGGTCGCGCATCGCGCCCGTGCCGTCCGCCTTGCCGCCGCCGAACCCATAGACCCACCGCGCCATGATTCTCCCCCCGGCTCGTCGTGTCGCAGCGCGAAATGCCCCGTTCCAAGGATTGCTGCAAGGCACAATCGGCCGATTGTCAGGGATAGGGGCGTTGGATCGGTCCAAACTCGAACAGGCGTCCCGATGCGTCGGGCGGCTGGCGTCCACTCAGAAGCGCGCCCGCAGTCCCCACGCGAAAGCGAGCCAGCCGGCGCCGTTGAACATCAGGTCGACGCCCAGAAGCAGCCCCAGCGTGAATACCGAATTGGCCGGCCAACCGCTGACGATCACGAGGCCGAGCAACAGCGTCGTCACGCCGCCGAGTCCGACGATGAAGCGGGGGTGGTCGGCGGGCAGGCGGAAGGCATGGAACATCCGCACGAGCCCCGCCACGATCAGGCCGGCGCCCAAGAACAGCGTGAGGATCACGCTCGCCAGCAGCGGATTCACCAGCGCGAAGACGCCGGCGAACACGTTGAGCGCGCCGCCGATCACCCACAGGAAGAATCCGAGCCAGCCGCGCGCACGCAACGCGACCGCCATTTCTGCGGCGCCGGCGAGGATCAGCATGACGCCGTTGAAATAGACGGTCGCGCGCGTCGCCTCCGCCTCGAAGGCGATGGCCGCCGCGCCCAGCGCGAACAGCAGCGCGCCGAACGCCGCCAGCCAGGGCGAGGCGACCTGCAAGTGGCGGAGCGGTTCGGGGACTTGCGGTCCGCCGGCGGGCGTGTCGACGTCGATCATGGCTGCTCCCCTTCGGGCGCGGCGCGGCGGCGCATGAATTCGCCGACGAGCCGCGCGGTATAATCGACCATCGGCACGACGCGCGCATAGTCGAGACGGGTCGGCCCGATCACGCCCACCACGCCGACGATGCGCCGCTCGGCGTCGCGGAACGGCGCCGCGACGGTCGAGGATCCCGAAAGGGAGAACAGCCGGTTCTCGGACCCGATGTAGATGCGCACGCCGTCGGCGGCTTCCGCGCGCTCCAGCAGGTCGATCACCTCGGTGCGCCGTTCGAGGTCGGCGAACAGCTTGCGCAAGCGCTCGACGTCCTCGACGGCGGCCACGTCTTCGAGCAAGTTCGACTGGCCGCGCACGATCAGCTGGCGCCGGTGGCCTTCGGCGTCCGCCCAGGCGGCGAGGCCGGCGTCGACGAGCCTGCCGGCGAGCGCGTCCAATTCGCCCTGGTGGGCGCGGCGCTCGGCCTCGACCTCGCTGCGCGCCTCCGCCAGCGTGCGGCCGACCACGCGCGCGGCCAGCCAATTGCCGGCTTCGACGAGCGCGGAGGCCGGCAGCCCCGGGGGCGTCGGCACGACGCGGTTCTCGACCGCGCCGTCTTCGCCCACCAGGATCGCCAGCGCGCGGGAAGGGTCGAGTCGCACGAACTCGACGTGCTTCAGGCGCGGATTCTCCTTGGCGGTCAGCACGACGCCGGCGCCGCGCGCCACGCCCGACAGCAGCGCGCCCGCTTCGGCCAGCACGCCGTCGAGCGATTGGTCGCGGCCGGCGTCGTGCATCTGCCGCTCGATGCGCCGGCGCTCGCCCTGGTCGACGTCGCCGACTTGCAGCATCGTGTCGACGAAGAACCGCAATCCGCGTTCGGTGGGCAGGCGCCCCGCGCTTACGTGGGGCGAATAGACGAGGCCCAGCGTCTCGAGGTCCTGCATCACGTTGCGCACGGATGCTGGCGACAGCGCCATCGGCAGCGCGCGCGCCAAGTTGCGCGAGCCCAACGGTTCGCCGGTCTCGACGTAGAACTCGACGACGCGGCGCAGCACCTCGCGCGCCCTCGCGTCGAGGGTCGCGAACTGGCCGGAGGCGCCGGACCGGGGGCTGGCGTCGTTCATGGAGAGAAGATGGCCGCGGCCGGCGGCGCTGGCAAGGCCGGGCGTCAGCCCATCGCCTCCCACCCGAGCCAGAGCGCGACCGCGAGCAACAGCCCGGCCATCGCGCGATCGATGGCGGCCGCGTCCGCGCGCGCCGACAAAAGCGCGTGCGCCCGACCGGCGAAGCCGACGATGGCGGCGTGAATCGCCGTGGCGATCGCCACGTATATTGCGACCAGCGCAAGGGTCTGCTGCACGGCGCCGCCGCCCGGCGGGTCGAGGAAATCCGGCAGCACGCCGACGAAGAAGGCGTAGAGCTTCGGGTTCATCAGGTTCGTGGTCAATCCGCGGCGGAAGGTCGACAGGTCGCCGGCGCCGCCCGTCGCCGCGGCGCCCGCATGGACGAAGGCGTCGAAGGCCAGCCACAGCATGAAGACGGCGCCCGCCCAGCGCAGCGCGCGATCCAGCGTCGGATGCCCGGCCACCAACTCCGCCAGCCCGAACGCGCAGAGCACCCCGACGGCGGCGATGCCGGTCGCGATGCCCGCCGTCGTGCGCAATCCGGCGCCGGCGCCGCGGGAGGCCGCGAGCGCCGCGAGGTAACCCATGTTGGGGCCCGGCGTGAGTTCGACGAGGGCGCTGGCCAAGGCGAATTCGACGATCCGCATCGCCGGAGCGTGCGCTCGCGCGCTCCGCGCGACAAGCCGCGGCGCGGTGACGCATCCAGATTGGAACCCCTTCAAACCGTCGCATTTCGCTTGGACCGACGGGCCCGTTCGGCTATCGGCCCCGACGCAAAGCGGAAAGACGCGCAGCCGATGACAGCTTCCACCGCCGCCGCGCGCTACGATTGGCGGCGTTTCCTCGCGGTCGCGGGGCCAGGCATCGTCGTCATGCTCGCCGACACCGACGCCGGCAGCATCGTCACCGCCGCCCAGAGCGGCGCGCAATGGGGCTATAGGCTGCTGCTCTGGCAGGCCCTGCTGATCCCGATCCTCTATGTCGTGCAGGAACTGACGATCAGGCTCGGCATGGTGACGGGCAGGGGCCACGCCGAGCTCATCAAGGAGCGCTATGGTGCCCTCTGGGCCTGGATATCGGTGGGATCGCTGGTGGCGTCCTGCGCGGGCGCGCTGTTGACGGAACTCTCCGGCCTCGCCGGGGTGGGCGAACTGTTCGGCGTGCCGACCTGGGTGACGCTGGCGTTGGTGGTGGGCGGCCTTCTGCTGATGGCGGCGACCCACACCTATCTCACGGTCGAGCGGATCGCGATCGCCATCGGCGCCTTCGAGCTCGTGTTCCTGCTGGTCGCCTGGCTCGCGCATCCCAGGCTGGCGGATGTCGCGGCCGGCATCGCCGACCTGCCCGCCGCCGACCCGAAATATCTCTACCTCGTGTCCGCCAACATCGGCGCGGTCATCATGCCCTGGATGGTGTTTTTCCAGCAAGCTTCGATCGTCGAGCGGAAGCTCGGCGTCGAGGACCTCGGCCCGGCGCGGCTCGACACCGCCATCGGGGCGGTCGTGACGCAATTGGTGATGGCGGCGGCGCTGGTCGCCGTCGCGGCGACGTTGGGCAGGGCCGGCGGCGCGGCCAAGCTCGACACGGTGCAGCAGATCGCCTCGGCGATCACGCCCTATCTGGGCAAGGTCGGCGGCCGCATCCTGTTCGGGCTGGGCATGGCCGGCGCCGCGCTCGTGGCGGCCATCGTCGTCACGCTGACCGCGGCCCGCGCGCTCGCCGAGGTCGTGGGCGCCAAGAACGGGCTCGACCACGAGCCGACCGAGGCGCCGTGGTTTTACGGCGCCTATGCCGTCGTGTTGCTGGTCGCCGCCGCGGTCGTGGGATCGGGCGCCGACTTGGTGGCGCTGTCGGTCGGCGTGCAGGTGATGAATTCGCTGCTGCTGCCGGTCGTGCTGGGATTCCTGTTCCTGCTCGCCTGCGGCCTGCCGCGTCCTTGGCGGCTCGAAGGGGCCTATGCGTGGCTGGCCGGCGCGCTGATCGCCGCCACCGTCGCGGTCGGCGTTTACGCGGGCGTGGCGGGACTGTGGAACTGAAGCCGCCCGGTTGCCGCCGTGCGCCGTCGACCCTATAGGACGGCCGCCTCCAACGAAGAACGGGACATCGACCGACATGGCCGTCCAACGCACGTTTTCGATCCTGAAGCCCGACGTCACGCGCCGCAACCTGACCGGCGCGGTCAACGCCAAGATCGAGGCCGCCGGCCTGCGCATCGTCGCGCAGCGCCGCATCCACATGACCTTGAGCCAGGCGCAGGCGTTCTACGCCGTTCACAAGGACAGGCCGTTTTTCGGCGAGCTCGTCGAGATGATGACCGCCGCTCCGGTGGTGGTGCAGGTGCTCGAAGGCGAAAACGCCGTGCAGGCCTACCGCGACGTGCTCGGCGCCACCAACCCGGCCAACGCCGCGCCGGGCACCATCCGCAAGGACTTCGCGCTGTCGATGGGCGAGAACTCGGCGCACGGCTCGGATTCGGCGGAGAACGCCGCCGTCGAGATCGGCCAATTCTTCGCCGCCTCCGACATCGTGGGCTGACGCTGGCCTCCCTCCGCTCCGCGCCGGGGCGGAGGGAAGCCTCCCTTACGCGGGTCGCGCGGCCACCGCGATGTCGTGCACGGGATCGCCGCCGAACGGCGCGGGCGCGTCGTCGCCCGTCAGCGTGTTGATGCCGCGCCCGTCCTCGAACGCCGAATTGGGCCACAAGCCTTCGCTCACCAGCGTGCCGCGCGGTACGCGCTCCGAAACCTTCGCGCGCAGCGTCAC
>JAGWKJ010000011.1 GCA_028865375.1 Hyphomicrobiales bacterium
ACCCGGTCGCAGCGCGCCATTGCGGCATCGAGCCGCGCGCCGGCGAGTGGATCGTCTACACGCTTTCGGGCGCGGTCTCGGGCCTTTGCGGCTACCTCTGGGTGGCGCGCTACGGCATCGCCTATTCGGACATCGCGTCGGGCTACGAGCTGACCGTGGTCGCCGCCTGCGTGTTCGGCGGCGTGTCGAGCGCCGGCGGCGTCGGCAGCGCGGCGGGCGCGACGCTGGGCGCGCTGTTCATCGGCGCCATCGTCAACGCGCTGCCGGTGATCCACGTCTCGCCGTTCTGGCAGACGGCGATCTCGGGCGCGACGATCCTGGCTGCGGTCGCGCTCAACGCGCGGGCGACGCGCGGCGGCGCCAAGCTGATCCTGCCCGAGGCGCGGCGCGCCGCGGCGGCCGCCAAATGAGCGCCGCGGCGGACGATCTCCGGCCGGCGTCCGGCGCCACGCCGGACCGCGCGCCGTTTCGCGCCGCCGACCTGCTGGCGCGGCGCGAGCCGACGCTGGCGCTGCTGATCGCGCTCTCCGCCGTGGCGGCCTCGCGGCTGTCGCCATACTTCCTCGACGCCGGCAACCTGCTCGATTCGACCTTCAACGTCGCCGAGGTCGCGATGATCGCGCTCGGCATGTCGGCGCTGATCGTGGCCCGCGAGATCGACCTCTCGGTCGCCGCCATCGTCGCGCTGTCCTCGCTGGCGATGGGCTGGGCGGCCGCCGCCGGCTTCGGCGCCGTCCCGCTGCTCGGCGTCGGCCTCGCCGTCGGCGCGCTCGCCGGCTCGGTCAACGGCGCCTTGGTGACGCGGCTCCGCCTGCCCTCGATCGTGGTGACGATCGGCACCATGTCGCTGTTCCGCGGGCTGGCGCAGGTCGCGCTGGGCGACGGCGCCCTGACGAAATATCCGCAGGGCCTGCTCGACTTCGGCCAGGGCTATCTTGCCTTCGGCGTCCCCAATTCCACCGCGACCTTCGCCCTGCTGGCGATGGCGGCGGGCGCGATCCTGCACTTCACGCCGCTCGGGCGCGCGATCTTCGCCATCGGCGCCAACCCGACGTCGGCGCGCTTTTCCGGCCTGCCCGTGGACCGCATCCGCTTCGGCCTGTTCGTCGTCTCCGGCCTGCTGTCGGGGCTGGCCGCGTGGTTCCTCACCGGGCGCATCGGCTCGACCAGGCCCGACATCGCGACCGGCTGGGAGCTGGAGGCGGTGACGATGGCGATCCTCGGCGGCGTCGCGATCACGGGCGGCGCGGGCACGGTGGCGGGCGTCGTGCTGGCGGTCGTCCTGCTGGACGAGGCGACGTTCGCGATGCAGCTTCTCAACGTGCCGGGCGTCGTGATCGACGTGGCGCTGGGATCGTTGCTGATCGTGACGCTGGCGGCGCCGGAGATCGCGCGCCGCGCGCTCGGCCGTTTGTGGAGGCCATGATGGAGCGGATCGCGTTCAAGATGTTCCTGCGGCCGGGAAACGCGGCCGAATACAAGCGCCGCCACGATTCGATCTGGCCCGAGCTCGCCGCGCTGCTCAAGCGCGCCGGCGCGTCGAACTATTCGATCTTCCTCGACGCGCAAACGCACGTCCTGTTCGCCTATCTCGAGCGGCCGGCCGCGCACGGCATGGACGCGCTGCCCGCCGACCCCGTGATGCGGCGCTGGTGGGGCCACATGGCCGACCTGATGGAGACCGGGCCGGACGGCGCGCCGCGCGTCGCCGCGCTCGACCCGATGTTCCACCTGCCCTGACATGGCGCCCGCGGTCGCCGCCTTCGACATCGGCAAGACCAACCTGAAGCTCGTCGTGACGGACGGCGCGGGCCGCCGCCTCGCGTCGCGCACGGCGCCCAACGCACCCCAACCGCCCACGACGGCGCGGCCATGGTCCGCGCTCGACGTCGCGGGCGCGTGGCGCTTCGTCGTCGAGGGCCTGCGCGAGCTCGCCGCCCCGCACGGCGTCGGCGCGATCGTCTTCTCGACGCACGGCGCCGCGGGCGCGCTGGTCGACGACGACGGCGAGGTCGCCGCGCCGCTCGATTACGAGTTCGACGGGTTCGGCGACGACGGCTATGCGGCGCTGCGCCCTCCCTTCGCGCAGACGCTCTCGCCCGCGCTGCCGCGCGGCCTCAACCTCGGGCGACAAATCCATTTCGTGGAGCGCAGCGATCCGGCGGCCTTCGCGCGGGCGACGGCGTTCCTCGCCTATCCGCAATATTGGGCGTGGCGGCTGGGCGGCCGGCGCGCGAGCGAGGTCACGTCGCTGGGCTGCCACACCGACCTGTGGAACCCGGTCGCGGGCCGCTTTTCCACGCTCGTGGAAGCGCGCGGCTGGACGCGGCTGTTCCCGCCGCTCGCGCGCGCCTGGGATCGCCTGGGCCCGCTCGATCCCGGCATCGCGGCCGACACGGGGCTCGATCCCGCGACCGCGATCCTGTGCGGCGCCCACGACAGCAACGCCGCGCTGTTGCCGCGCCTGCGCGCGAGCGAGGCGCCCTTCACGCTGGTCTCGACCGGCACGTGGGTGATCGTGATGGCGGTCGGCGGCGCCGTCGGCGCGCTCGATCCCGGCGCCGACATGCTCGCCAACGTCGACGCCCTCGGCCGCCCGACGCCGAGCGCGCGCTTCATGGGCGGGCGCGAGTTCGCCGCCATCGCCGGCGGTTCGCCCGCCGAGATCGACGCCGGCGACCTCGCCTCGGCGATCGAGGCCGGCGCGATGGCGCTGCCCGCCTTCAGCGATCAGGGCGGGCCGTTCGCCGGCCGCGCCGGGCGCATCGTCGGGCCCCCGCCGCGCGACGCGCGCGCGCTGACCGCCGTGGCGACGCTCTATTGCGCGCTCACGACCGCCCATCTCGTCGAGCGGCTGGCGGCGCCGGGCGAGATCGTCGTCGAGGGCGGGTTCGCGCGGACGGAAGCCTTCGCCAGCGCGTTGGCGGGCTTCCTGCCCGGCCGCGTCGTGTCGCGCTCGGCCGAGGCCAATGCCGCCGAGGGCGTCGCGGAACTCGCCCGATGGGGCGAGCCGCCCGCGCGGCGGCCGGTCGAACGCGCCTCCCCGCCGCCGACCGTCGCGATCGCCGCCTATCGCGCGAAATGGGAAGCGCTGGCGCGCGCTGGCGCGTGAAGCTTCAGCGCGCCGCCTTCGCCGCTTCCTTCGCCTTGGCCAACGCGCGCTTTTTCTCCCAGCGCGCCTGCATCGCGGCCTCGCCTTGCGCCGATCCGTCGTGGAAGGTGCCGAACCAGCGGTCGAACGGCACCAGTCCGTCGCCGTAGTTCACCTCGAAATGCTTGTGGTGGAGGTAGTGGATGTAGGCGTGGCTGTCGATCGCGGCGTCCGCGCCGACTTCGATCTTGTCGAACCCGACGTGCCCGACGATGGCGCCGAAGCCGGCGTAATGCAGCTGGTAGATCGCCATCAGCGGGTTCGACGGCAGGACGAGGTGCCACAGCGCGACCGCGAAATAGGCGAGGTGCTCGACCGGGTGCATCGACAGCGACGACCACGGCGACGCGTTGATGGAATTGTGGTGCACGCGATGCACGCGCGCGTACAGCGGCGGCCAGTGGATCGCGCGGTGGACCAGGTAAAAGTGGGTTTCGTGCAGCACCGGCATGAACAGCGCCAGCGCCGCGAAATAGACGGGATGGTCGGCGAAATGCAGCGTCGGGACCCAACCGGCCGCGAAGGCGTGCAACAGCAGGACCTCGACGCCGGTCCAGATCGGCATCCCCGAGACGAAAGTGCGAAGCGCGTTGTCGAGGTCCTGCCGACCGAAGAAGAAGGTCGGGTCGCGCCGTTCGGCGGGCCATCGGGCGTCGTATTTGAACCGCGTCGCCTGCGTACGCCGCCAATAGAGCCGGAGTTCGACGCCGCCGTAGAACGTGAGCACGGCGAGGCAGTTGATCGCGAACAGGCGCGCGATCCACGCGAAGCCGAGGGTCTGCGTCGTCTGCGGGTCGGGGATCACCCAACGCCACCAGACATAGGCGGAAGCCGCCCACGCGACGTTGTAGGGCAGGAAATAATGCGGCAGCCACCGCAGGATCGCGGCCGGCGACGGCGGGAAGCGGAACAGCGGCGCGGAGACCGCGGGTTCCTTCGGCTTCCAATCGCCGCGCTTGTCGCGCGCACCGAAAAGAAGGTCGTCCATCGTGCCACTCCCGTCGCGACGCGCTCGGGCGCCAAGCGGCGTTATAGGGACGTCCGGAGGGTCGAAACAATCCGAAACTCGCGCCGCCAGGTCGCCATTTCGTGTCAAAAGACATCAGGCAGCGCCGCGCGGACGATCGCGCTTTGGGCTATTCCCGTCGGGCGGAACGCACCGCCTTCGAGGGCGGCGCGGGAACGGGCGCGGGGGCGCATGGGAAGGCTGATCGTTCTCCAATCGATGTGGGCGATGGAGCGCCGGCACACGGACGGCTTCGAGCGCTCGCTCGAGGACAACGTGCGCATGATCGTGGAGGCCGGCTATGGCGGCGTCAGCGCCCATTGCACCGACCGCGCGGCGGTCGCGCGCTTGGCCTCCCTGCTGAAGGGCACGGGGCTCGTCATCGAGGGGCAGGCGTTCCCCAAGTCGGTCGAAGACCTGGCGCCCGTCCTCGAGATAGCAGCCGAATTCGGTGTGCATCACGTCGACCTGCAACCCGACGTGCGGCCGCGCCGGATCGACGATTGCCTGCCCCTGCTCGACGGCTGGATGCGGCTCGCCGGTGAAGCCGCCGTGCCGGTCTGGATCGAGACCCATCGCGACCGCATGACGACCGACCTGTATTTCACGCTCGACCTGCTGGACCGCCGGCCGGACCTGCCGCTGATCGCCGACCTCTCGCATTTCCTCGTTGGCCGCGAGTTCGCCTGGCCGGTTTCGGAGGAGAACCACGCGATGATCCGGCGCGTGCTCGCCAACGCGAAATCGTTCCACGGCCGCGTCGCCAGCCGCGAGCAGGTTCAGGTCGAGATCTCCTATCCCCACCACCGGCAATGGCTCGACCTGTTCCTCGGCTGGTGGGAATACGGCTTCCGCCGCCACCGCGCGCGCGAGGGCGCCGACGCCGACCTCTGCTTCACCTGCGAGCTCGGCCCCAAGCCCTATGCGATCACGGGCGTCGACGGCAACGACGCCGCCGACCGCTGGGCCGAGGCGCTGCAATTGCGCGCCGCGGTCGAGGCGCTGCATGCGCGCGTCGCCGCCGAACCGGCTTGACGCGGGGACGCGGAGACCCAAACTCCGACGAAACCACGAAACCAAGACCGCGAACGACTTTCACGGGAAGGAAACGGGATGAAAACGCGCGCCGCCGTCGCCTGGGAAGCCAACAAACCCTTGACGATCGAGACCGTCGACATCGAAGGGCCCAAGGCCGGCGAGGTCATGGTCGAGATCATGGCCACGGGCGTCTGCCATACCGACGCCTACACGCTGTCGGGCCTGGATTCGGAGGGCAAGTTCCCCGCCATCCTCGGCCACGAGGGCGCGGGAATCGTGCGCGAGATCGGCGCCGGCGTGACCTCGGTGAAGCCGGGCGACCACGTCATCCCGCTTTACACGCCCGAATGCCGCCAGTGCAAAACCTGCCTGTCGCGCCGCTCCAACCTGTGCACCGCGATCCGCGCCACGCAGGGCCAGGGCGTGATGCCCGACGGACGGTCGCGCTTCTCGTGTTCGGGCGCGGACGTGTTCCATTACATGGGCTGTTCGACGTTCTCGAACTTCACCGTGCTGCCCGAGATCGCGCTCGCCAAGGTGCGCGAGGACGCGCCGTTCGACAAGATTTGCTATGTCGGCTGCGGCGTGACGACGGGCGTGGGCGCAGTGGTGCACACCGCGAAAGTCTGGCCCGGCGCCAACGTCGTGGTGTTCGGACTGGGCGGCATCGGGCTCAACGTCATCCAGGGCGCGCGCATGGTGGGCGCCGACAAGATCGTGGGCGTCGACCTCAACCCCTCCAAGGTCGCGATGGCGAAGAAATTCGGCATGACGCATTACGTCAATCCCGACGCGGTCGGCCGCGACAAGGTCGTGCAGGCCATCGTCGACCTCACCGGCGGCGGCGCCGACTTCTCGTTCGAGTGCATCGGCAACGTGCACACGATGCGCCAGGCGCTCGAATGCTGCCATCGCGGCTGGGGCGAGTCGATCGTGATCGGCGTGGCGCCATCGGGCGCGGAGATCGCGACCCGCCCGTTCCAGCTCGTCACCGGGCGGGTGTGGAAGGGCTCGGCCTTCGGCGGCGCGCGCGGCCGCACCGACGTTCCCAAGATCGTCGATTGGTACATGGACGGCAAGATCGCCATCGACGACCTGATCACGCACACCATGCCGCTCGCCCGCATCAACGAGGCGTTCGACCTGATGCACGAGGGCAAGTCGATCCGCAGCGTGGTGACGTTTTGAGGGGATGACGGAAGCGTCGCGTGCGCAAGGCCTCCCCTACGGCGAGCGTCGCTGGATCTCTTCGTCGCTCCGCCAGCGGCGCCTCAGAAGCGCCCACTCTCTCCTCCCGAGAATGGATCGATGCGGGTCTCATCGGGGCGGGGGCGACCTCGCGTCGCAACCCTCATCCGGCCCTCCGGGCCACCTTCTCCCGGAGGGAGAAGGATCGCGCGTCCGCGTTTCGCGCTCGACTGGGTGCGTTGGCAGGGAGGCCGACGCCGGAAAGAGGTGGACACACGCAGCCACCCGAGCGCTCGCGGCTTTTGGCTCGCCCGGCGGGTCGAGCGAAGCATTTCGGAGGGCCCACGTAAACCGCGATAGCGACGCGAAATCGAACAGAGGACCGGCGCACCCGTCGTCGAAGTTCCCTCCGCGCTCCGATCCAAGGCTCGATCGACTGGCCGACCCGGCCAAAGGCGATTTTCACGCGTCGCTGCGAAAGCCGATCTTGGCGTGGGTGCCGTCACAAAACGGCTTGTTCGCCGATCCGCCACATCGGCACAGTCGGGTCGCGGTGACGTGATCGATGGTCCGACCCGTGCCGGAGCAGATTTCCAACGGACCTTCGAACGACAACGGGCCGTCGCGCATCGGCGTGACGCGGAGCGGCCCGCCGCGCGATCGTAGCGCCTCGCTGGGCCTGGTCGCCGGTTCGCCGGAGGCGGAAAAGCCGATGGAGGAGTGCGAACCGTCACAATACGGTTTGTTCTTCGAGGCCCCGCATCGGCACAGCGTGGCGCGCAATTCCCTCGCCCCGTCGAGTTCGAGGGCCGCGTTGACGGCGTAAGGGCCGTTCTCGCGCAAACGCGCCACGTTGACGGGCGGCGCCGGCTCGCCGGCGATTTCGTCGCGACGCGCGTACGTGATCGCGCCAGAAGGACATTTCTCGGCGATCGCGACCAATCGCGCCGCGTCCATTCGATCGGGGAAGATCCATTCGCCGGGCGTGTTCGCCTTGAATACGTCCGGCGCCTCGAGCACGCAGTGCCGCGAATGAATGCAGCGCTTGGCGTCGAACCGCAGGGTCACCGAAGCGCCGTTCGCCACTTCGACCCCGGTCGCGCCGGACGGCATCGGGAACTCCGCCGACATGATCGCCGCCACGGCGGGCGCCGGGTTCGTCGAGTCCCGGGCGGCCCGCCGCGCGTCCAGCGCCGCGCGGATCCGCTCGAAACCCGGCGCCGCCTCGGCGAGCGCGGAGGCTTGCGCCGCGTGAGCCCGGCAAGCGGCGGCAAGATCTCCGGCCCGTTCGACGGCGAACCGCAATGCCAACGGCACGCTGGCGAGCGGCGTCACCGAACGGGGCAGCGTAAAGGTCATTCCGGCGGTCGGCGCGCCGGCGTCGGTCGCAGGGAGCCGCGCGAGACGCTCCGCCAGCGGCGCCACTGCGTGCATCAGGTCGATCGCCGCTCCATAAAACGCGGCTTGGTCCGTCTCGTCGGCGTCGGGTTGCCCGAACGCGGCCATCAGGCAGCGGAGCATCAACCCGTAGGCGGAATTCGCGACGTCGAGCAGCCGGCGCGGCTCGGCTTCGGTCACGTGTACCCGGCCCTCCGGCGTCGGCGGCATTCGCAGGACGGGATTGTGCGCGGCGGGCCATGCGGGGTCGAACGTCGGATCGGCCTCGCGCAGCGCGCGGAATTCGTCGCGAACCGACAGAAATTTTGCGTAATGCCCGTTTTCCGCGTGGCCGGGCGCCCCTTCGCCCTGCTCGACGATGGCTTCGATCGCGCGCTTGGCGCCGGCGAGATCGGCGACGCGAATCATCGCGCCGAAGCCGGAAACGCCCGGACCCATTTGGGCTTCGGGCGCTCCGCAGAACAGCGCGCGCTCGCCCAGCTTGGCGGCCAACCGTTCGAAACCCGCCGACACGCTTCGATACAGGTGTCCCACGGTCAGGAAATCCTGGGCGGTGGGCAACAAGGCGCCGGGATCCATTCGGCGCTCGTATGTCCGCGTCGACGCGAACCCCGTCCCGTCGGGCAAGTCGGTCCCCTCCGGGCGTTCGAGGAAGACGAAATGGTCGAGCGTCGCTTCGTCGAAGCGGCGCAATTCGACGACGACCCCGGCGGGATGGACGCCCGGAGCGACCGGGAAGTTCTGGCGCGAGAAGTTGGGTCGCGCGCCGATCGCCGACATCAGGTTCGCGACCAGCCCGAGGTGCAGCATCTCCTCGATCGCGACGTCGAGAACCGTCCCGCGCCAACGTCGCACGGCGGCCCGCCGCTCGGCGTCAAGTCCGCCGTCGTCGGACGTACGCAGACTGAAGGCCGCATACAAATAACAGCACATCAGCCCGTGTTCGATCTCCGCCGCCTCGGCCAACAACCCGACCAGCTCTTCGCGGGTTTCCGCGACAATTTCCGGTTCCGCTTTCATGTGCCCCTCCTGGCGGCGAGCCCCGTCGCGCCCGTCGACATATAGGCATTCCTGCGGGCGCCGACGACGACGCGGATCGGACCCGCGCCCGCCGCGGCCGGCCGTCCCGCTTCATTTTCGCCTGCGGCGTCACTTCCCTTCGTCGCCGCCGGCCCTCCCCGTCAGGATCGGCTTCAGCTCCGCGCGCAGCGTCTCGAGGCGGCCGTTCGCGATCGCGTCCCGCATCCGGGCCATCAGCGATTGGTAGAAGGCGACGTTGATCTCGGTGAGCAGCATCATGCCGAGGATCTCGCCGGCCTTGACGAGGTGATGCAGGTAGGCGCGCGACCAGTCGCGCGCGGCGGCGCAGTCGGACGCCTCGTCGAGCGGGCGTGGATCGTCGGCGAAACGTGCGTTGCGCAAGTTCATTCGGCCGGCCCAGGTGAAGGCTTGGCCGTGGCGGCCCGCGCGCGTGGGCATCACGCAATCGAACATGTCGATCCCGCGCGCCACCGCCTCCAGCAGGTCGTCGGGCGTGCCGACTCCCATCAAGTAGCGCGGCCGCCCGTCGGGCAGGCGCGGCGCGGTCGCCTCGATCATGTCGAGCATGACCGCCTGCGGTTCGCCCACCGCCAACCCGCCGATGGCGTAGCCGTCGAAGCCGATGGCGCCCAGCGCGTCGGCGCTCTCCTCGCGCAGCCTCGGATCGGCGCCGCCCTGCACGATGCCGAACAGCGCCGCGCCCGGCGCCGCGGCGAAGGCCGCCTTCGAGCGTTCGGCCCAGCGCAGCGACAGTTCCATAGCGCGGCGCGTCTGGTCGGGCGAGGCGGGCAGCGCCACGCATTCGTCGAGCTGCATCCTGACGTCGGCGCCCAGCAGCGCCTGGATCTCCAGCGAGCGCTCGGGCGTGAGCTCGTGGAGCGACCCGTCGAGATGCGAGCGGAACGTGACGCCGCGCTCGTCGAGCTTCCGGAGCTTGGCGAGCGACATCACCTGGAAGCCGCCGGAATCGGTGAGGATCGGGCGATCCCAGCCCATGAACTTGTGCAGGCCGCCCAGCCGCGCCACGCGCTCGGCGCCGGGCCGCAGCATCAGGTGATAGACGTTGCCCAGCACGATGTCGGCGCCGGTCGCGCGCACGTCGGCGGGCCGCATCGCCTTGACGGTGGCCGCCGTGCCCACCGGCATGAAGGCCGGCGTGCGCACGGTCCCGCGCGCCAGCCGCAGCTCGCCCGTCCGCGCCGCGCCGTCGCGCGCGCCGATCGCGAATTCGACGCGGGCGCTCACCGCGGCGGCGCCGGGGGAAACAGCAGGCAGGCGTCGCCGTAGCTGTAGAAGCGATAACCAGACGCGATGGCGTGCGCGTAGGCCCGCCGCATCGCCTCGACGCCGCACAGCGCGCACACCAGCATGAACAGCGTCGAGCGCGGCAGGTGGAAGTTCGTCATCAGCGCGTCGATCGCCCGGAAGCGTCGGCCCGGCGCGATGAAGATCGACGTGTCGCCGGAAAACGCGCGGACCCGTCCCTCCCCGTCGGCGGCGCTCTCGAGCAGGCGCGCACTGGTGGTGCCCACCGCCACGATGCGTCCGCCCCCCGCGCGCGCGGCGTTCAGGCGCTCCGCCGTCCCCGCGTCGATCTCGCCCCATTCGGCGTGCATGACGTGATCGTCGGTGTCCTCGGCCTTCACGGGCAGGAACGTGCCGGTGCCGACGTGCAGCGTCAACCGCTCGATGCCGATGCCGCGCGCGCGGCAGGCCGCCTCGAGCGCGGGCGTGAAATGCAGGCCCGCCGTGGGCGCGGCCACCGCGCCCGGCTCGGCCGCGAACATGGTTTGGTAGTCGGCGAGGTCGGCCTCGTCGACGGGCCGCGCGCCCTCGATGTAGGGAGGCAGCGGCACCGCGCCCAGCCGGCTGATCGCCTCGTCGAGCGCCGCGCCGGCGAAGGCGAAGCGCAGCAGCGCCTCGCCGCCGTCGCCGCGCTCCTCCACGACGGCGTCGAGCGCGCCGAGCAGGCAGGCCTGGCTCTCGGCCCCGTCGCCGAAGCGGATGCGCTCGCCCGCCAGCACGCGCTTGGCGGGCTTGAGGAACGCCCGCCACAGGTCGTCGCCCTCGCGCTTATGCAGCGTCGCCTCGACGCGCGCGATTCCCTCGCCGCGCACGCGCACGCCCGACAGGCGCGCGGGAATGACGCGCGTGTCGTTGACGACGAGGACGTCGCCGTCGCGCAGCAGGTCCGGCAGGTCGCGGACCACGCGGTCGGCCAGCGCGCCGTCGGGCCCCAGCGTCAGCAGCCGCGCGGAATCGCGCGGCCGCGCGGGGCGCAGCGCGATGCGGTCGCGCGGCAGGTCGAAGTCGAAGGCGTCGACGCGCATGGCGCCCGCCCCCGCCCTCAGCCCAGCGTGGCGGAGACGATCTTGTCGGGCTCGCGCACCGGCTCGCCGCGCTTGATCTTGTCGACGTTTTCCATGCCCGAGACCACCTCGCCCCAGACGGTGTATTGCCGGTCGAGGAAGCTCGCGTCCTTGAAGCAGATGAAGAACTGCGAGTTCGCCGAGTTCGGGCTTTGCGCGCGCGCCATGGAAACGGTGCCGCGCACGTGCGGCTGCGCGTTGAACTCGGCCTTGAGGTCGGGGTATTTCGACCCGCCGGTGCCGGTGCCGTGCGGGCAGCCGGTCTGGGCCATGAAGCCCTCGATGACGCGGTGGAAGACCACGCCGTCGTAGAACTTCTCGCCGACGAGCTTCGATATGTGGGCGACGTGGCCCGGCGCGAGGTCCGGCCGCATCTTGATGACGACCGGGCCCTTGGTGGTTTCCAGCGTGAGGATGTTCATGTCGGCCATGGCGATTCCTTTCCGTGTTGCCGCGTTCGTTTCAGCGCATCGTGACGATGACGTCGGGATGGGCGACCGCGCCATTGTCGTCCTGCGTGCCGTGGGCCAGCGCGTCGATGGCCCTCATGCCCGACGTGACCATGCCGACCTGGGTGTATTTGCCGTCGAGGAACGTGGCGTCCCCAGTGCAGATGAAGAACTGCGAGTTGGCGGAATTGGGATCGTTCGTGCGCGCCATGCCGACCGCGCCGCGCGTGAAATGCGAGCCCGCGAACTCGGCCGGAAGGTTCGGCAGCTTGGAGCCGCCCTCGCCGGTGCCCGTCGGGTCGCCGGTCTGCGCCATGAAGCCGGGGATGACGCGATGGAACTTCAGCCCGTCGTAAAATTTCTCGGCCGCCAGCGTCTTCAGTCGCTCGGCCGCCTTGGGCGCGAGCTTGGGCAGCAGCTCGATGGCGACCTTGCCGTATTTGGTCGTCAGCGTCAGCGTGTCGGCGGCGAGCGCGGGCGAAGAAAGCGCGAGGGCGAGCGGCGCGACGAGCGCGAGGAACAAGCGACGGGTCTGCATCGGGCGATGGCCTCGGGTCGTTTCGGGAAGGCGGCCTCTTAGCACGCTCGCGCCGTCGGGCAAGCCGGTCGGCGGGGTCGGCGCGAAATGGCCGCCCTCAGCCGTAGAGGCCGGCGTGCGTCCTGCGCAGCTCGGCCTTCTGCACCTTGCCCATGGCGTTGCGCGGCAGGTCGGCGACGATCAGCGCGCGCTTGGGCCGCTTGAAGGCGGCGAGCCTCGGCGCCACGGCAGCGAGGATCGCCGCCTCGTCGAGCGTCGCGCCGGGCCGCGCCACCACGATGGCGGTGACGCCCTCGCCGAAGTCCCGGTGCGGCAGGCCGATCACCGCGCTCTCCAGCACGCCGGGCAGCGCGTCGATCTCCTCCTCGATCTCCTTGGGGTAGACGTTGAAGCCGCCGGAGATCACCAGGTCCTTGGCGCGGCCGACGATGCGCAGATGGCCGTCCGGCCCCACCGTGCCGACGTCGCCGGTGACGAACCAGCCGCCGTCGCGGAACTCGGCCGCGGTCTTCTCGGGCATGTTCCAATAGCCCTTGAAGACGTTGGGTCCCCGCACCTCGATGACGCCGGTCTCGCCGTCGGCCAGCGCACGCCCCTCGGAATCGGCGATCCGCACCGCGATTCCGGACAGCGGGAAGCCGACCGCGCCCGGCACGCGCGCGCCGTCGTAGGGGTTGGACGCGATCATGCCGGTCTCGGTCATGCCGTAGCGCTCGAGGATCGCATGGCCGGTGCGGGCGGAGAATTCGCGGTGCGTCTCGGCCAGCAGCGGCGCCGAGCCCGAGACGAACAGCCGCATGTGCGCGGCCGCCTCGCGCGTGAAGCCCGGATGGTCGAGCAGGCGCACGTAGAAGGTCGGCACGCCCATCAGGCATGTGGCGCGCGGCAGCGCGGCCACCACCGCGTCGGCGTCGAACTTGCGCTGGAAGTCGATGCGCGCGCCCGACAGCAGCGCGACGTTGAGCGCCACGAACAGGCCGTGGACGTGGAAGATCGGCAGCGCGTGGATCAGGACGTCGGAATCCGTGAAGCGCCACGCCGCCACCAGCGCGCGCGCGTTCGACGACAGGTTGTCGTGCGTGATCATGGCGCCCTTCGAGCGCCCGGTGGTGCCCGACGTGTAGAGGATCGCGGCGAGATCGTGCGCCCCGCGCGGGACGGACGCGATCTCGCGCGCGGCCTCGACGAGCGCGAGAAAGCTGCCGGCGCCGTCGCCGAAGCTCTCGACGCGCGCGACGCCGGCCGCCGCGCCCAGCGCGCGCATGGCGTCCAGCGACGACGGCCGGCACAGGAACAGCTTCGGTGTCGCGTCGCGCAGGAAATGGTCGAGCTCGGCGCCCGTGTAGGCGACGTTGAGCGGCAGCAGAGCCGCGCCCGCCGCGAGGCAGCCGAGATAGAGCGCCACGCCGTCGGGGAACTTGTCGATCTGCGCCGCCACGCGGTCGCCGGGCGCGACGCCAAGCGCGACGAGCGCGCCGGCGATCCTGCGCGCGCGGCCGAACAGCTCGCCGCGCGTCATGTCGCGGCCGCCCTCGTCGGCGAGCGCGACGCGACCGGCCGGGGCGCCGGCCTCGAGGATGTCGAAGACGTTGTCGTTCATGGCGGCGGACTTAGCACGGCGGAAAGCCGACGGGGAGGCGGGCGGCGGCGATGGTTCGTCCGGCTCGCTCATGCCGAAGCGTCGACGACGCCGCTGATCAGGTTGGCCGTCGACAGCAAGGCCGCCACGTCGCGTTCGCGCGCCGGGACGACGCGGTCGGGGAGCGATCGCGCGAGGGCGGCGAACTCGCGCGCGGCCGCTTCCGCCTGCGCCATCGACACCCTCTCGAACGAGAGCGCGGCGCCGACCGGCGCACGCCCAAGCGCCGGCAGGTCGGCGGATATCACGACGCCGATCTTGGGGTAGCCGCCGGTCGTCTGGCTTTCGCTGCGAAGGACGATCGGCGAACCGTCGCCGGGCACCTGTATCGACCCCGGGACCATGCCGTCCGACACGATGTTGAAGCCGCCGGCATGCGCCAGCACCGGCCCGACGAGCTTGGCCGCCATCCGGTTGGAAGACGACGCGAGCGCATAGGTGGAGGAAAAGAAGCGATCCCGCTCGACGATCGAAAAATGCCCGGCCTGCGGGCCTTCGACCACGCGCAACTTGCCCGGAACGGCTAGGTCCACGCCTTGCAGGACCATCGTCTCGGCGTCCGGCACGTCGTCGAGCGCCAACGGCAGGAGGTCGCCCGCCTTGATGAGCCTGCCTTCGAAGCCGCCGAAACCGCCCCTGAGATCCGTCGACACGCTGCCCAACCGCGGCGCGACGCGAAAACCGCCTTCGACCGCCATGTAGAGCGTCGAACTCGACGAGATGGTCCCGACTTCGACGACGTCGCCGCGCGACAGCTTCATGGTCCGCCCGACTTCGGCGGGCCCGATGTCGCGCCGCGTCGAGGATCGCACGCGCACGGGCGCACGGCCGCCGAAGAACGCGACGCGGGCGCCTTCGGCCTCCAGCGCGAACGCGAAACCGGCGAGAATGCACTCGACGACGCCCGTTCCGGCGCGATTGCCCACCAGCGCGTTGGCCGCCCGCGCGCCCAGCCCGTCGAGCGCGCCTCCCCTTGCGACGCCCATGCGTTGGTATCCGGGCCGACCGAGATCCTGCAGGCTGCTGTGCGGCCCCGGATTCAGGACCCTGAGCGCGGGGGTCATGTCGCCTGCACGCTCGGCGCCGGCGCCTCCAGTTCGAGGATCGAAGCGCCCGCGCTCGCTTCGCCCGCGAGACGCTCGAATTCGCCAAGCGTTATGGGCCGGAACCGCACGCCGTCTCCCGGGGCGAGCGACGGCGCTCCGTCGAGAGCGCGCGCCGACAAGGGCGCCGGCGTCCGGCCGACGACGTTCAATCCGCACGGGGATTCGCGCGGGAATACGCATGTCATCCGCATCGCGATGCCCACCGATCCCGCGGCGACCTTGGCGCGGGGCGCGAGGCGGCGGGGCAGCGAGATCCGCTCGGGCAAGTCGCCGAGATACGGCTGGCCCGGAAGGAAGCCCAGCATGTAGACGTGATGCGCGACCGAGGCGTGGATGGACGCGAACTCGTCCGACGAGACGCCGACCCGCGCCGCCACCTCCTCGATGTCCTCGGCGACCGCGCGGTCATAGCAGACCGGAATTCGCCATGTCCGGGCGGCCGTTCCGCGAAGCGTCGTCTTGCGGGGGATCGCCGAGATCGCCCGCGCCAGCGCCTCGAAGGAGATTTGCGTCGGATCCCGCATCACGAGAAGCGAACGGAACGTCGCCGCGGTCTCGACGATCCCGGAAATGCCGGCGGCCTCGATGCCCGCCGCCAAGTCCAGCACCTTTTGATTGGTCTCCCGGCTGATGGAATCGCCGAATTCGACCGAGATCGCGGTATCGCCGACCGGCAAAATGCGGAAGTCCGGCGTAACGCCGTTCGATGGAACGTCGATCGCGCTCATCCCGGCACCTCGGATTCGTCTCGCGGCGGGCGTCGTTTGCCGGCGGAGGCGCAAGGCTATCCCAATCGCGCAGGGTCCTCAACGCGGCGCGCGGCCTTCGGCCGTTTTGCCCTCGCGCGCCGTCCGTGACAGGAAGCCGGCATGGACGACGCCCCGCCGCACGACCCCGCCATCGAGCCCGTCGCGCCGGCGCGCGCGCGCGAGCCGGCCTTCAACGCGCCCGCGGTGGTGGTGGCCTCGATCGCAGCGATGGCGGCGATCCAGTTCGCGCGGATGGCGATGCCGGTCGCCTGGGACGATTGGATCATCGCCGAGTTTTCCTTCATCCCGGCCCGGATGACGGTCGGGCTCGATCCCGCGCGCTGGCTCGACATCGTGCGCGCGGCGGGCAGCGATCCGCAGAAACTGCATGACGCGCAGGTGTTGCGCGCGTTGATCGGGACCGGCGGCGCACGGCCTTGGACGCTGGTCACTTACGCGCTGCTGCACGGCGGCCTCGCGCATCTCGGCCTGAACTCGATCTGGTTGCTCGCCTTCGGCACGCCGGTGGCGCGGCGCACCGGCGCTTGGCGCTTTCTCGCGCTGGCCGCCCTGACGGCGGCGGCGGGCGCGGCGGTCGAATGGGCGGCGGCGCCCTATGGCGTCTATACGCTGATCGGCGCCTCGGCCTCGGTGTCGGGGCTGATGGGGGCGGCGACGCGCTTCATGTTCGCCACGCCCGACGGCGACCCGCGCGACGGGCCGACGGCGGGCCATCGCGCGACGGCGCCGCTGTCGACGCTGTTGCGCGACCGCCGCGCCCTGCTGTTCGCCGGGGCGTGGCTCGTCATCAACTACGTGGTCGGCGCCGCGGCGCCCGGCCTCGGGCTGGGCGATGCGCCGGTGGCCTGGCGCGCCCACATGGGCGGGTTCTTCGTCGGCCTGCTGGCGTTCCCGCTGTTCGACCGCGCGCGCGATCGATAGCGACGATTCCGCGCTTGCGCGCGCGCGGCCCGGGGAGCACACTCCACGTCCAAGGCGTCGCGACCGGCGCTCCCGGCCCGACGCCCCGCAGAAGCGCGAACGACCATCCGCGCCGCAGGCAGACCAGGGAGGGACCCATGACGGTCGGACAGATTCTCGCCCACAAAGGCCGCGACGTGTTGACGGCGCCGCCCCACCGCACGCTATCCGAAATGGCGCGCATGATGGCCGAACGCGGCGTCGGCGCGGTGGTGATCGCCGGGGCCGACGGCTCCATCGCCGGCATTTTCTCGGAACGCGACCTAGTGCGCGCGCTGTCGCGCCACGCCGCCGAGGCGCTTTCGGACCCGGTGTCGCGTCACATGAGCCAGCGCGTCGTGACGACGGTCGAGGCGACCTCGATCGACGAAGTGATGGACACGATGACCAAGGGCCGCTTCCGCCATCTCCCGGTGGTCGAACGCGGACGGCTGGTCGGCATCGTGTCGATCGGCGACGTGGTGAAGCACCGGCTCGAGCGCTTCGAGGACGAGCAGCGCGCGATGCGCGATTACATCGCCTCGGCCTGATCGGCTTCGGCGCCGCAGCGCTCCGCGTCGACCGCCGCCGCGCCGAGCAGGAAGAAGGCCAGCGCTTGGTGCGGAAGCGCCAGGTCCATGGGGACGCCCGCCAGCAGCGTCGCGATCCCCAGCGTCGCTTGCGCCAGCGCGAGGCCCGCAACGACGGTCGCGCGCCGCGCGGCGCCGCTGCCCTCCGCTTCGCGCCCGAGCCGCCACGCGCGCCACAGCGCGAATGCGACGACCGCATAGCCGATCATCCGGTGCTGGAACTGCACCTCGGCGACGTTCTCGAAGACGTTGCGCCACGCCGGCGCCATCGCCATG
>JAGWKJ010000241.1 GCA_028865375.1 Hyphomicrobiales bacterium
CCCAGCGCGCCGAGCTCGTGCAGAGCTACGACGGCGGCGCGACGGGGCGGTTCGGCGGCCAACTGCACGCGCTCCCGCGGCTGTTCGGCCTGCCGTTCGGCTTCGGGCCGCGCCAGTACCACAACTACATCTTCGGCGAGGATCCCCACGAGGTCTACCTCAACGCCTTCGCGTCCGACGGCTGGCTCGGCGGCGCCGCCTATCTCGCGCTCGTCGCATCGACGGTCGCGGCGGGCGCGCGCGCGGTGCTGCGCAAGGGGCCGTTGCGCGCGGAGGCGGTCGCGCTGTTTTCCTGCCTCGTTCCCCAGCTCCTGCAAGGTTTCCAGATCGACACCGACCATTGGCGTCACCTGATGATGTTGGTCGGCCTGACCTGGGGCGTCGCTTGCCATCTCCCGCGCGGCGCGCCCGCGCCGGCGGCGCGATGACCGGGCGCATCTTCGTCAACGCGCGGATCGCCGGCCAGCCCGTCAACGGCCAGTCGCGCGCGCTCGCCGAGATCCTGTGCCGCCTGCCCGCCGCGACGAAGCTCGCGCCCCGCAAGCCGCTCGGCGGCGCCGCCGGCCACGCATGGGAACAGGCGGTGCTTCCCCTGCTGGCGGCCGGCGGCACGCTGTGGTCGCCCTCGGCGACCGGGCCGGCGCTGCATCCGCGCCACGTCGTCACGCTGCACGACGTCGCCTTCCTCGACCGGCCGGATTTCTATTCGCCCGCCTTCGCGCGCTTTTATGCCACGCTGGCGCCGGCGCTGGCGCGCACGGCGAGGCGGATCGTCACGGTGTCGGAGTTCTCCGCGTCGCGGATCCGAGAGCGACTGCCCGCCGCGCGCGACAAGCTGGTCGTGATCGGCAACGGCGTCGCATCGCGATTCCGGCCGCAGGCGCCCCACGCGATCGCCGCCGCGCGCGCGAAACTCGCCCTGCCCGCCCGCTACCTGCTGGCGCAGGCGCCGGCCAACAAGCGCAAAAACCTCGACGGACTCTATGCGGCCTGGCGCGCCGCGCTGCCGGCGCTGCCCGGTGACCTCGAACTCGTCGTGTCGGGCAAGGCGCTCGAACGGCGCGCCTTCGGCGACGTGACGGAACCGCCCGCGCCGCCGCGCGTCCGCAGGATCGGCTTCGTCGACGACGGCGACATGGCGCCGCTCCTCGCCGGCGCGGAGGCCTTCGTGTTTCCCTCGCTCTACGAGGGCTTCGGCATTCCCGTGATCGAGGCGATGGCCTGCGGTACGCCCACGCTGACGTCGAACGTCACCGCCACCGCGGAGGTCGCGGGCGACGCCGCGCTGCTCGTCGACCCAGCGTCGCCCGAGGCGATGGCGCGCGGCCTCGTCGCGATCGCGACCGACGGCGCCTTGCGCGCGCGCCTTGCGCTGGCGGGGCCGGCGCGCGCAGCGGCGTATTCCTGGGACGACGCGGCCCGCCGCTACGCCGCCCTGTTCGAGGACGTGGCGACGGGCCGTTGAGGCCGCGCGGGACCGCGCCCGCGCGGGGAACCGTTCAGCCGAAGATCTTGGCCGCGCCGAGCAGCGCCTGCCACAGGCCCCACAGCACGGGGATCGCGATCAGCGCCCAGGCGAAGGCCGCCTTGGCGTCGAGCCCGCCGAGCCCGATGCCGTAGGACTGCGCCGCCGCGACGCCCGACTTGGCGTGGCCCTGCGCGGCGGCGAGTTCGACGTCCGACATCCGCTTGGCGGGGTCGACCGGCCGGACCAGCAGGTTGCAGACGAAGCCGACGGCGAGCAGCGCGGCGAGCACGTAGAACGTGCCGTCGTAGAGCCGCGCGTCGGGCGTGCCGGCGGAGATCAGCGACTGCCGGATCCACCCCACGATCAGCGGGCCGACGAGGCCGGCGAGCGACCACGCGGTGAGCAGCCGGCCGTGGATGGCGCCGACGAATTGCTTGCCGAACATGTCGGCCAGATAGGCCGGGACGGTGGCGAAGCCGCCGCCGTACATCGACAGGATCAGGCAGATCGCGGCGACGAACAGCGGCCGTGAATGCATCTGCGCGAAGTTCGGCGCGGCGACGTAGAGCAGGATGCCCAGCGCGAAGAAGGCGAAATACGTCGTCTTGCGGCCGATCGCGTCCGACAGCGACGCCCAGACGAACCGGCCCGCGATGTTGAACAGCGATATCAGGCCCAGGAACGCGGCGCCGAGCGTGGCGAGCTTGGCCTTGTCGGCCGCGTCGAGCGCGGCGAAGCCGACGCCCGCCTTGCCCACGAGGTCGCCCCCGAAGATCTCCTGCAGCATCGGCGAGGCCATGCCGATCACGCCGATGCCCGCCGACACGTTGAGGAACAGCACCGCCCAGATCAGCCAGAACTGCGGCGTCGTCGTCGCCGCGGCGAGCGACACTTCTCCCGTCGAGACGAGCGGCTTGGCCGGCGGCGGCGTCCAGCCGTCGGGGCGCCAGCCGTCCGGGGGCACGCGGTAGGAGAACGCGCCGATCATCATCGACGCGAGATAAAGCGCGCCGAGCGCGAACATCGTCGTGGCGACGCCGTAGGCCGCCATCAGCTTGTTGGCGAGCGGGGCGCCCACCATCGCGCCGCCGCCGAAGCCCATGATCGCCATGCCGGTCGCCATGCCGCGCCGGTCGGGGAACCATTTCACCAGCGTCGACACCGGCGAGATGTAGCCCAGCCCCAGCCCGATCCCGCCGACGATTCCGAGGCCCAGCCACAGCATCCAGAGCTGGTGCATCTGTACGCCGAGCCCCGAGAACAGGAACCCGCCGCCCCAGCACAGCGCCGCGATGAAGGCCGCCTTGCGCGGACCCGCGCGCTCCAGCCATCCGCCGAACAAGGCCGCCGACACGCCGAGCGCCACGATGCCCCAGGTGAAGATCGGCAGCAGGTCGGGCACCGTCCAGTTGCAGTTCGCCGAGAACAGGGTCGAGACGTAGGACGCGCCCTTGCAGGACGGATCGTCCTTGGCGAGCAGCTTGGTCATCGGCAGCCAGAACACGCTGAGGCCGTAGGACATGCCGATGCACAGGTGGATCGCCAGGGCGGCCGGCGGAACGAGCCAGCGATTGAAGCCCGCTCGCGCGACGGTGCGCGACCGGTCGAGCGCGCCGCCGCCGTCGGCGTCGTCCGCAGTGATCGTCGTCATCTCTCTCTCCCGTTTTGCGACGCCGCCCGCCCCGTGCGGACGGCGGCCGCGCGGCTATCGCTTTCCCGCGGTCGACGGCCGCAACGCCGCCGCGGCCTTGGACGCCAGCGGGGAGAGCTCGCGCCCGCCCGCCGCCGCCAATTCGAGGAAGTCCGCCCGCATCTTGGGCGTCCAGAAATCGCGCAGGTGCTGCACCATGCCCGGCAGCGCTTCGGCCGCCGGCTGCGTGGCGAAGAACGCCGCGATCTCGTTGGCCATCTTGGCGAGCCGGTCCTTCGGGTCCGCGCTCACGCCGCCGCCTCCCCGGACGGCGACGCAGCCGGGCCGACGAAGGCCATCGCGCCGTCGCCGCGCGCCACCGCGTAGAGGTTGATCCGCCGCGCGCGCGCGCGCTCCAAGGCGTAGCTCGTCGGCGCCGACACCGCCACCACGGTGCGGACGTCGGCGGCCGCGGCCTTCTCTATGATTTCGTAGGAGCAGCGGCTCGTCACGACCATGAAGCGTCCCTCGCGCGCGACGCCGCCGCGCAGCGCCGCGCCGACGAGCTTGTCGACGGCGTTGTGGCGGCCGACGTCTTCGCGCGCGAACAGGATCGTGCCGTCTCCCTCCGCGAGCGCGGCGGCATGGACCGAGCGCGTGC
>JAGWKJ010000242.1 GCA_028865375.1 Hyphomicrobiales bacterium
CGGCGCGGTTGGACGCATTGCCCGCCTTGGGTCGCGGGGCCGGCCGCGTGCGCCCGGCGACGGGCGCGGACGCCGACCGCCTCGCACGGATGTTCAAGCGCGTGTTCCGCGGCGCCGCCGGCCCGCCCGACCCGCGCCTCGCCGCCGACCTGCGGGCGATCCTGCTGGAACATCCCGACCGCGACGAGCGCGCGGCCTCGCTGGTGTTCGAACGGTCGGACGGCGATCTCGGCGGCTTCCTCGGCATCGTGCCGGTGCCGATGATGATCGACGGCGCGCCGGCGATGGGCGCGGCCGTCAGCACCTGGATGGTCGAGGATCGCGTGCGCGATTCGCTCGCCGGCACATTCCTGATGCGCGCGCATCTGCGGCGCGGCGCCGACGCGACCTTCACCGACACCGCGAACCGGATCTCGATCGAATTCCAAGCGATGATGCGGCTGAAATTCGCGCCGTGCCAAAGCCTGCAATGGGTCATGCCGCTCAATTGGGCCGGATATCTCGCCGCCGTCGGCGCGCGGCGCGCGGGATTGCGCGGCGGCGCGCCGGCCGTGCGCGCGGCGTCCGCGTTGCAGCGCCTGGCGCGCCGGCGAAGCCTCTCCGACGCGCTGGCGGAGCCGCCTGTCCGCCCGGCGCGGATCGCGTCGCCGGGCGAATTCGCCCGGATTTGGCTCGATTGCGTCGCCCAGCGCCGCATTCGCCCCGCTTGGGGTCCCGAGCGCGTCGAATGGATTCTCGCCGAGGCGGCGCGCCGGCCGAGCCTCGGCGGATTGCGATTGAAGGCGGTCGACGGGCCGGGCGGCGCCGTCGGCTGCCTCGCCTACCACGTCGATCCCCTGGGTCGGGCGATCTGCGTCGCCGCGGTCGCCAAGTCGGGCGAGGTCGAGGCGACGCTGCGCGCCGTCTTCGCCGATGCGGAAGCCGCCGGGTGCGTCGCGATGCTGGGCCAGTCCGATCCCGCGCTGATGGAGGGCCTGTTCCGCATCCATGGCGCCTTCTACCGCCACACCAGCGGCGCGCTGGTCGGCGCCGCCAGGCCCGAAGTGGTGGCCGCCTTCGCGTCGGGCGAAGGAACGCTCGGCGGACTGGTTGGCGACGCTTGGACGCCATTGGCGACCGAAGCTTATTCCGACGTTCCGTCCAACTCCCGCTAACCGTGACCTGCGGTCGGCTTTGACCCGGAGGGCGGGAAGGCCCAATCCCAAGTCGCGAGTCGAGGCGAGGGGCGCCGGGCGGTCCATGAGCGAAGCGACGGATACCGGACCTGTCGGGTCGCCACGCCGTCCGTTCGGCGCGTTCGACCTCAATCTGCGCAGCGTCGAGGAAGCGGTGGCGGCCGCGACGGCGCGCTTGCGCCAAGGACGCGGCTTCACGCTGTTCACCGCCAACCTCGACCACCTCGCCAAGATGCGAAGCGACGGCGCGTTCCGCGCGGCTTACGCGCGCGCCGACCTCGTGACCGCCGACGGCTGGCCGGTCGTCTGGCGGGCGCGTCGCGAAGGCTTCGAGGCGGACCGCGCGACCGGCGCCGACATGCTCGTGCCCCTATGCCGCGCCTTGGCCGCCTTGGGCGCCGCCGTCCATTTCGTCGGTCCCTCGGCCGACGTGCAGCCCCGCGCGCTGGAACGATTGGCGGCGCTCGCGCCCGGCCTGAACGTCGCCGGCGCCGAAACGCCGAACCTGCCCGCGCGCCCCGACGCCAAAACGGTGGACGCCTTGGCGGCCCGGATCGCCGAGGGCGGCGCACGCGTCTGCGTGCTCGCGCTGGGCGCGCCCAAGCAAGAGCTGATCGCCGACGCGCTGCGCGACCGGCTGCCGGACGTCGGTTTCCTGTGCTGCGGCGCGGCGCTCGATTTCGTCGCCGGCGCGAGCCGCCGCGCGCCCAAGCCCGTGCAGCGTCTCGGCCTCGAATGGGCGTGGCGGGTCCTCGGCGATCCGGCCCGCCTCGCGCGCCGCTACGCCGCGTGCGGCCTGCCCTTCGCGTTGATCGCGCTCGGCCGCGATCCGGCGCCCTCCCGTTGAGCGCGACCGAGCGCCGGCCCGGTCCGCCGCGCCTGCTCGGCGTCCATCGCCTGCACCACCGCAAGGGTGGCGCCGAGGCGGTCCATCTCGACCATCTCGCGCTGTTCCGCGCGCGCGGCTGGGACTGCGCCGAATTCGCGATGGAGCATCCCGACAACGAGCCATCGCCCTGGGCCGGGCATTTCGCCGACCGGTTCGAGCAACCGCGCGGGTTGCAAGCGCTGCGCGCGGCGCCGCGGTTCTTCCATTCGGCGAAGGCCCGCCAAGGCATGGCGCGCTTGCTCGACGCCTTCCGGCCCGACGTAATCCACGTCCACGGGCTCTATCACCAGCTCACGCCCTCGGTCGTCGCGCCGGCGGTCGACCGCGGCATCCCGATCACCTTCACGCTGCACGATTTCAAGCTGATCTGCCCGGCCTATCATTTCTACAACCCGCGCATCGGCGTGTGCGAGAAATGCGCCGGCGGCCGGCAATGGAATTGCCTCTTCAATCGCTGCACCGGCGGCTCCTTGGCCAAGGACGCGCTCTATGCGCTCGACGGCGCCGTGCAATGGCGCCGGCGCACGGTACGGGACGCCGTGGCGCGCTTCGTCGGCCCGAGCCGCTTCATCGTCGAGAAATTCGCCGAGCACGGCTTCGCGCGCGAGACGCTGCGCTACGTGCCCAACTTCTTCGAGAGCGCCGACGATTCGCCGGTCGATCCCGCGCGCGTCGACGCGCTGCGCCGCGAAGCCGGCCCGCACGTCCTCTATTTCGGCCGACTGTCGCCCGAGAAGGGGCTCGTCCACCTGATCGACGCCGCGGCGGTCGCCGGCGCGCGCCTCGCTTTCGTCGGCGACGGTCCGCAGCGCGCCGAACTCGAAGCGCGCGCGAAGACGCGCGGCGCGAAGGCGACGTTCACCGGCCATTTGAAAGGCGCCGAGCTCTGGGCGCGCGTCGAGGCGGCGACGGTCGTCGCGCTGCCGTCCGCCTGGTACGAAAACGCGCCCAAGAGCGTGCTGGAAGCGCAGGCGCGCGGCAAGGCCGTGGTGACGACGCGGATCGGCGGCCTGCCGGAACTGGTCGAGGACGGCGCGACGGGCTTTCTCGCCGCGCCCGGCGACGCCGCTTCGCTCGCCGAAGCGTTGAGCCGTGCGCTCGGCGCGACCGCCGACGAGCTCGCGAAAATGGGCGCGCTGGCGCGCGAACGCGTCAACGGCTCCTTCAACAAAGAGCGGTATTATCGCGAAATGACCGAGGTTTACCGAGAGGTCTCGCCGGCGATCGCCGCGCTCAACCCGAAAGCGACCGATGGCTGACGACGGCCTCGACCAGCGCTTCGTAACGGTCGAGCGCGACGTCGAGGCTGAAATCGCGCGCGCGCGCCTGCCGCGGCGCGGGATCCCCCGGCGCCGCCAATGCGCCGGCGAGCGCGCGCGACATCGCATCGACGTCGCCCAAAGGCACGAGCGCGCCGAGGCCCGCGCGGCCGAGGATCTCGGCGGGACCGCCGCATTCGGTCGCCACGACCGGAAGGCCGTGGGCCAACGCCTCGACGCAGGCGAGGCTGAAGCTTTCGCGCCGCGAGGCGAGCGCGAACGCCCGCGCGCCGTCGAGCGCGGCGCCGACGTCGACGACGTGGCCGCGCAATTCGACGCGATCCGCGACGCCGAGGTCCCGCGCGAGCGCTTCGAGCGCGTCGCGCTCCGGTCCTTCGCCGAGGATCGCGAGCCGCGCGTCGC
>JAGWKJ010000012.1 GCA_028865375.1 Hyphomicrobiales bacterium
GCCGGGTGCGCGTCGCGCTGAAGCGCGACATCCTGCGCACGACGGAGACCTGCGACGTGCTGGTCTGCGCCGATGGAATCGCCTCGGAGCTGCGCGCGCGCCTGACCGCCGGCGCCGACGCGCCGGTCAAGTCGGGGCTCGTCGCGTTCCGTTCGATGTTCGAGGCGCCCGCGTCGCTGACGCGCGCGCCGGGCGCCGACGTGCGGCTGTGGCTCGCGCCCGGCGGCCATCTCGTCGCCTATCGCGTGCCGGGCGCCCGCATCAACCTCGTGCTGGTCGCCGACGCGCGGGAGGCGCCGGGCGACGCGCCCCCGCCGAGGCTGCGCCGGCGCTTTTCGGGCGATGCCGCCCGGCTGATCGAGGCCGCGCCCGGCTGGCGGCAATGGCCCCTGCATTCGCGGCCGGCGCCGACGAACTGGTCGAGCGGGCCGATCGCGCTGCTCGGCGACGCCGCGCACGCGATGCCGCCGTTTCTGGGCCAAGGCGCCGCCCAGGCGCTGGAGGATTCCGCCGCGCTCGCCGAAGCGTTCGGCGCCGAGGACGACATCGCCTCGGCGCTCGCCCGTTACGGCGCGTCGCGCGCGCCGCGCGCCGCGCGCGTGACGCGCGAGGCCACCGGGCAAGCCGCGATCTACCATGCGTCGGGTCCACGCGCTTTCGCCCGCGACCTCGCATTGCGCGCGATGGGCGGCGACCGGATCGCCGCCCGCTACGATTGGCTCTACGGCGGCTGAAGGGCGGGGTCGCCGCGCGACGTCGACGACGGCGGCCGTTCCCTCGCGGCGCGCTTTCGAAGCAACCGGCCCTTCTCCCGCATCCGCGCTTGACCCGCCGCGCCCGGCGTCGTCCCTTCGCCCGGCGAATCGAGGGCGCAGGATGGACGACCGTGACGACATCTCCCGGCGGGATGGCCCCGCCCCGACGCGGCGCGCGCTGATCGGCGGCGCGGCGGCGGCGGGCGTCCTGTTCGCGACCGGCGGCGCGCGCGCCCAGACGCCGAGACGCGGCGGCGACCTGCGGCTCGCCCTGTCGGGCGGCGGGCCGACGGACACCCTGTCGCCGCTCGACCCGCTGAACGCGGCCAAGACCGCCGCCATGCTCGCGCTCTACGACCGGCTCGCCGAGGAAGGGCCAGACGGCACGCCGACGCCCTCGCTCGCACGATCCTTCGAGGCCAAGCCCGGCGCCCTGGTCTGGACGCTGACCTTGCACAAGGACGCGACGTTCTCCGACGGCCGCGCCTTCGGCGCCGACGACGCCATCGCCTCGCTGAACCTGCATCGCGGCAAGACGGCCTCGCCGCTCGCGCCGCGACTGGGCGACGTCAAGGAGATCAAGAAGCTCGGACCCGACCGGATCGAGATCGCGCTCGCGGCGCCCGACGCCGACTTCCCCGCCGTGCTGGCCGATCCGCGCGCCATCATGCTGCCGGCGGGCCATCGCGATTTCGCCGCGCCCGTCGGCACGGGACCCTATGCGCTGGAAACCTTCGAACCCGGCGTGCGCATCGCGCTGAAGCGCAAGGCCTCGCATTGGAACGCGGCGCGCGGCTTCGTCGAGACCGCGACCATCGCGCCCACTGCCGACGCGGCCTCGCGGGTCGCCGCGTTGCTCGGCGACCTCGCCGACGCGATCGACGCCATGCCCGCCGACGCGATCGCCAAGGTCAAGGCGGCGGCGGGCCGCGCCCTGGTGCGCGCGAGCGGCGGATTCTGTCCGGAGATCGCGCTGCGGGTCGATCGCGCGCCGTTCGACGATCCCGACCTGCGGCGCGCGCTGAAACACGTCGTCGACCGCGAGGCGCTGCTCGCCGGCCCGTTCGGCGGGCTGGGCACGCTCGCCGCCGACCATCCGGTGGCCCCCTACGATCCCTTCCACGCCAAGGACGTGCGGCCGCTCGCGCACGATCCGGCGCGCGCGGCGGCCCTGATCAAGAAGCTCGGCGCCGCGCCGGCCTTCGCGATCCATGCGTCCGACGCCGCCTTTCCCGAGGCGCCCGCATTCGCCGCCGCATTGGCGGAAGCGGCGAACGCGGCCGGCGCCAAGGCGAGCGTGCGGGCGGAGCCGGCGCCGCGCTACTGGGATCGCGTGTGGCTGCACGCGGGATGCGCGGCGAGCCGCTGGGAAGGCGGCTGGCCGGCGACGCACGCGCTGGCCGCGCTCTACCAGAGCGGCGCGCCGTGGAACGAGACGCGCTGGTCGAACCCGAAGTTCGACGGCCTGCTCGCCGCCGCGCGCGCCGAGCTCGATCCCGCGAAGCGCCGCCAACCGATCCATGACATGCAGGCGATGCTGCGCGACGACGGCGGCTCGATCGTGCCGCTGACGCGCGATTGGGCCGACGCCCACGGGCCCAAGCTGATGGGCCTGCGTCCCCATCACGTGCGCGGCCTCGACGGCGGGCGCATCGTCTCCACCTGCTGGCTGGCGGGGTGAACGCATGGGTTCCTGGTCCACCTTCGCCTCGGCGCTCGCCGCCTCGTTCCTCGCCTCGATGGTGGAGGTCGTGGAAGCCTTCACCATCGTGCTCGCCGTCGGCGTCACGAAGGGCTGGCGCCCGGCGTTGACGGGCGCCGCGGCGGCCGCCGTCGTGCTCGCCGCGACGGTGGCGCTGTTCGGGCCGGCGCTAGCGCTGGCGCCGGTCGGTCCGCTGCGCGTGGCGGTCGGGCTGTTCCTCTTGGCGTTCGGCGGGCGCTGGCTGCGCAAGGCGATCCTGCGCGCGGCCGGCCGCATCCCGATGCGCGACGAGGACGAGGCCTATGCGCGCGAAACGCAGGAGCTCGCGAGCGCCGGCGCGGACGGGCGCTTGGCCGCCGTCGCGTCGTTCAAGGCGGTGTTCGTCGAAGGCTTCGAGGTCGTGCTGATCGTGCTGGCGGTCGGCGCGGGGCGCGGGCTCGTGCTGGCGGCCTCGATCGGCGCGCTCGCGGCCGCCGCGCTCGTGCTGGCGGCAGGCTTCGCGCTGCGCCATCCGCTGTCGCGCGTACCGGAGAACGCGCTGAAATTCGCGGTCGGCATGTTGCTCGTGAGCTTCGGGCTGTTCTGGCTCGGCGAAGGCGCCGGCATCGCATGGCCCGGCGGCGACGCGGCGATCCTCGCGCTGCTCGGCGCCGTCGCGGCGACCGCGTTCGTTCTGGTGCGCGCGCTGCGCATCAATCCGGCGCGTGCCTGATTCATTCGCTTGACGGCGCCGCGGCCGCGCATGCTAACGTTCCAAAAGTCAGAGCCGGAAAGGCCGTCCGCCGCGCGAGCGGCGCGCTTCGTCCCGCAGCGCGGCGCGGGCAACAGGGAGGTTACCATGCGTTTCAAGGCGGGATTGATGGCGTTCGTCGCGACCGCGGCGCTCGCGGTCGGCGCGGCCCGGGCGGCCGACCCGAACTCGGTCGAAGTCATCCATTGGTGGACCTCGGGCGGCGAAGCCGCCGCGGTGAAGGTGTTCGCCGACGCGTTCGACAAGGCGGGCGGCAAATGGATCGACGCGGCGATCGCCAACGGCGACCAGGCGCGCGCCGCCGGAATCAACCGCATCATCGGCGGCAATCCGCCCGGCATGATGCAGTTCAACACCGGCAAGCAGCTCGACGAGCTGGTGAAGGGCGGTTACCTCGACACGCTCGACGCGCTGGCCAAGGCCGGCAATTGGGCGGCCGTGCTGCCCAAGTCGATAGCCGCCGCCTCGATGCGGGACGGCCATTGGTACGCGCTGCCCGTCAACATCCACGGCCAAGGCTGGATGTTCTACAGCGTCAAGGCGTTCAAGGACGCCGGCGTCGAACCGCCGAAGACTTGGGCCGACGTGCTGGCCGACGCGCCGAAGCTGAAGGCCAAGGGCATCATCCCGATCGCGCAGGGCGGACAGCCGTGGCAGGAGCACATCCTGTTCGACGACGTGCTGGCGGGCCAAGGCGGCTCCGACATGTTCCTGAAGGTCTACGGCGACAAGAAGACGGCCGCGGCCGCAGTCGCCGACCCGAAGTTCAAGGCGGTGGCCGAGACCTTCAAGAAGCTGAAGGACTTCATGGATCCCGGCGAGGCGGGCCGCAACTGGAACGACGCGACCGCCATGGTCATCACCGGCAAGGCCGGAATGCAGATGATGGGCGACTGGGCGAAGGGCGAGTTCAGCCACGCCAACCAGACGGCCGGCAAGGACTATGGCTGCGTGCCGATCAGCGGCGGCTACATCATCGGCGGCGACGTGTTCGTGTTCCCCAAGCAAGCGGGCGCGTCCGACCTGTCGGCGGGCCAGAAGCTGCTCGCCGAGACGATGTTCAGCCCGGCGATCCAGCTCGCCTTCAACAAGGTGAAGGGCTCGATCCCCGTGCGCACCGACGTCGATACGTCGAGCATGGACACCTGCGCGCAACAGGGCGCCGCCCTGATGAAGGACCCCTCCAAGCAATTGCCGAGCCTGAACTACCTGATCTCGCCCGACGAAGCGGGCGCGCTCGACGACGTCATCACCAAGTATTTCAACACGCCCGACGAGACGGCCGACCAGTTCGTCCAGAAGTTCGCCGACGCGATCAAAAACTCCGCGTGACATGACGCGGGCGGCGGCGCAGGCCGCCGCCCGATCCTTCCCGGCAGAAGCCGATGACTCCCGCCGAATCCGCGGCCAAGTTCCGCGCCCGCCTGCGAAACCAGGCGCCGGCGGCCCTCGCGCTGCTGCCCGCCGCGATCGTGGTGGCGGTGGTCTACGTCGGCTCGATGCTGATGACGGCGCGGTTGTCGTTTTCCAGTTCGCACATGCTGCCCACCTTCGACTGGGCCGGCGGCGAGCAATATTCCCGCCTGTTCGACACCGAGCGCTTCGTCGAATCGACGCAGCACATCGCCTTGTTCGGCGTGCTGTTCATCGTCGCGTCGCTGACGCTCGGCTTCCTGCTCGCGGTGTTCATCGACCAGAAGGTGCGCTTCGAGGCGCTGTTCCGCACCATCTTCCTCTATCCGTTCTCGATGTCCTTCATCGTCACCGGGCTGGTGTGGCAATGGATGCTGCATCCCGAGCTCGGCATCGAGAAGACGGTGCGCGCCTGGGGTTTCGCGCATTTCACCTTCCGCTGGATCGTCGACGAGAACCTCGTCGTCTACACGCTGGTGATCGCGGCGGTCTGGCAGGCGTCCGGCCTCGTGATGGCGATCCTGCTGGCGGGCCTTCGCGGCGTCGACGCCGAGCTCTGGAAGGCGACCAAGATCGACGCCATCCCGACGTGGCGCGTCTATTGGTCGGTCATCCTCCCGACGCTGGGTCCGATGCTGACGACGGCCGCAGTGCTGCTGGCGGTGTCGGTCGCCAAGCTGTTCGACCTCGTGGTGGCGATGACGCGCGGCGGACCCGGCATTTCCTCCGAAGTGCCGGCCAAGTTCATCATGGACAATTTCTTCGGTCGTTCGAACGTCGCGCTGGGCTCGGCCGCCGCCACGATGCTGCTGGTCACCGTGGTCGCCGTCGTCGGCCCGTGGGTCTATTTCGAGCATTTCCGCCGCAAGGGGGTGCGCGCATGAGCGCGGCCGCCGAACCCGCCGGCCCGCGTCCGCGGCGCCTCACGCTCTCGCGCGTGGGCGTCTACGTGTTCCTCGTCGGCGCATCGGCGTTCTTCCTGCTGCCGCTGTGGGCGATGGTCCTGACCTCGCTGAAGCCGATGTCCGAGATCCAGCAAGGCGACCTGTTCCAGTTGCCGCACACGCCGACCTTCGCGGCGTGGTCGCGCGCCTGGTCGCACGCCTGCACGGGGCTGGCCTGCAACGGCATCAGCGTCGGCTTCGCCAATTCGGTGAAGATCCTCGTGCCCTCGGTGGTCGCGTCGATCGCGCTGGGCGCGCTGACGGGCTACGCGCTGGCGTTCTACCGCGTGCGCGGCGGCAACCTCGTGTTCGCGATCCTGCTGGTGGGCGCCTTCATCCCCTACCAAGTGTTCATCTACCCGCTCGTGCGCATCTTCGCGTGGATCGGCATCTACGGCACGCTGACCGGCATCGTGGTGATCCACTCGATCTTCGGCCTGCCGTTCATGACGCTGCTGTTCCGGAACTATTATTCGTCGCTTCCGCGCGAGCTGTTCAACGCCGCGCGCGTCGACGGCGCGGGGTTCCTCGGCATCCTGCGCCACGTCATCCTGCCGATGTCGACGCCGATCGTGATCGTCGCGGTGATCCTGCAGGTGACCGGGATCTGGAACGACTTCATCCTCGGCCTGACCTTCGCGGGCCTCGCGAACCAACCTATGACGGTGCAGCTCAACAACGTGGTGGCCACGACGCAGGGCACCGTGGAATACGACGTCGACATGGCGGCGACGATCCTGACCGCGGCGCTGCCGCTGGCCGTCTATCTCGTGTCGGGACGGTGGTTCGTGCGCGGCATCGCCGCGGGCGCGGTGAAGGGCTGAGGGACGGGGGAGCGCATGGGGGCGGTATCGATCCGCGACGTGTCGGTGGGCTTCGGCGCGGTGAACGTGCTGAGCGGCCTGTCGCTCGACGTCGCCGACGGCGAGTTCGTCGTGCTGCTCGGCGCGTCGGGCTGCGGCAAGTCCACGCTGCTCAACGCCATCGCCGGCCTGATCGAGGTGAGCGCCGGGCAGATCTGGATCGGCGGGCGCAACGTCACCTGGGCGGAGCCGAAGGATCGCGGCATCGGCATGGTGTTCCAATCTTATTCGCTCTACCCGCGCATGACGGTGGAGGGGAACCTGTCGTTCGGCATGCGGATCGCCGGCAAGCCCGCCGACGAGGTGGCCAAGCGCGTCGCGCGCGCGGCGGGGATGCTGCACCTCGAGCCTCTGCTGGCGCGCCGACCGGCCGAGCTCTCCGGCGGGCAGCGCCAGCGCGTCGCCATCGGCCGCGCGCTCGTCAAGGACGCCGACGTGTTCCTGTTCGACGAACCGCTGTCGAACCTCGACGCCAAGCTGCGCAACGAGCTGCGCGTCGAGATCAAGAAGCTCCACCTCGAGCTCGGCTCGACGATGGTCTACGTCACGCACGACCAGGTGGAGGCGCTGACGCTCGCCGACCGCATCGCGATCATGGACCGCGGCGTGATCCAGCAGTTCGCCGGCCCGCGCGAGATCTACCGCCGGCCCGCCAACCGCTTCGTCGCCGACTTCATCGGCTCGCCGGCGATGAACATGTTCGACGGCGCGCTGGAGGACGGCGGGCGCCGCTTCGCCTCGCCGCAGGGAAGCGCGGACCTGTCGGCCTACGAATTCGCCGGCGCCGCGCGGCCGGCCCGCGCCACCATGGGCGTGCGGCCCGAACACGTCGCGATCGGCCCCGCGCCCGCTGGACATGCGGCGCTTTCGGGCAAGGTCTCCATCGTCGAGCCGATGGGCGGCGAGACGGTGCTGTGGGCCGATTGCGCGGGCAAGCCGGTTTCCGTCAAGCTCGACGGCGAGACCAAGGCGAAGCCCGGCGACGACATGACGCTGCACTTCGACCCCGCGGAGGCCTCGCTGTTCGACGCGGCGAGCGGCGCGCGGCTCTGAGCGCGTGATCCGCAATCCCATCCTGCCGGGCTTCAACCCGGATCCGTCGATCTGCCGCGTCGGCGACGAATATTTCGTCGCCACGTCCACGTTCGAGTGGCAGCCCGGCGTGCGCATCCACCGCTCGCGCGATCTCGCGAACTGGGAGCTCGTCGCGCTGCCGCTCGACCGCGCGGATCTGCTCGACATGCGCGGCGAGCCGGATTCCTGCGGCATCTGGGCGCCGTGCCTGTCGTACGCCGACGGCCTGTTCTGGCTCGTCTACACCGACGTGAAGCGCTACGACGGCAACTTCAAGGACGCGCACAACTACGTCGTCGCGGCGCCCGACGTGCGCGGCCCCTGGAGCGCGCGCTCGCACGTCAATTCGTCCGGCTTCGATCCCTCGCTGTTCCACGACGACGACGGCCGCAAGTGGTTCCTCAACATGATGTGGGACCATCGCGGCGGCTCGGTCGGCGGACATCCGGTCGCGCCCTCGTTCGCGGGCATCCTGCTGCAGGAATGGGACCCGGGGACGCGGCGCCTCGTGGGCGCCCCGCGCAACATATTCGCCGGCAGCGACCTCGGCCTCGTCGAGGGGCCCCACCTCGCCAAGCGCGACGGCTGGTATCACCTCACCGTCGCGGAGGGCGGCACCGGCTACGGCCACGCGGTGACGATGGCGCGCTCGCGCCGCATCGAGGGCCCCTACGAGCTGCATCCGGCCAAGCACGTCGTCACCTCGAAGGACGCGCCCGACGCCGCCTTGCAACGCGCCGGCCACGGCCAGTTCGTCGAGACGCCCGATGGCCAAGTCTACATGGTCCACCTGTGCTCGCGCCCGCTGCCGGGCACGCGCCGTTCGCCGCTCGGCCGCGAGACCGCGATCCAGCGCTGCGTCTGGCGCGACGGTTGGCTGTGGCTGGCCGACGGCGGCGCGACGCCGGCGCCCGAGGTCGCCGCGCCCGATCCCGCCGCGACGACCGCGGCGCCGAAACCGGAGCGCGTCGACTTCCGGGGCCTTTCGCGGCTGCCGCCCGCGTTCCAATGGCTCCGCACGCCGGAGCATGCGCGCATCTTCGCGCTCGGCGAGGGCGGCCTACGCCTGTTCGGCCGCGAGTCGATCGGCTCGTGGTTCGACCAGGCGCTGGTGGCGCGCCGCCAGGAACACCACGCCTATCGCGCCGAGACCGAAGTGACGTTCGATCCCGCTTCGGTGCAGCAGGCGGCGGGGCTGACGACCTATTACAACCGGCACAAATTCTTCTTCTGCGGCGTCACGTTGCGCGAGGGGATCGGTCGCTGCCTGACGATGTTCGGCTGCGAAGGCGACTGGCCGGACGGCCGGCTGACCTTTCATCTCGCGGCGCCGATCCCGCTGCCGGGCGACGGCGCGGTCGGACTCGCGGTCGAATGCGCGGGCGCGACGCAACGCTTTCAATTGCGGGACGGCGACGGCGCCTGGCGCGACGTCGGGCCGGCGCTCGACGCCAGCCTGCTGTCGGACGAGGCGGGGCGCGGCGAGCATGGCAGCTTCACCGGCAATTTCGTCGGCATGGCCGCCTTCGACGTCACCGGCGGCGGCCGCCACGCCGATTTCGCGCGCTTCGACTACGAACCGCGCTGACACGCCGGCGGTCTCCCGCCGGCGCCGCGCGGAACGTTACTTGACGCCCCAGATCGCCTTGTAATGGTCGCGGTAGCCGTTGCCGGGATCGAACACGTTGCGCTTGCCGCCGTCGAATTGGACGTTGTCTGGCATCACGAGGTGGATCTTCGACACGTAGCCGGACCATGGCTGCTTGGCGAAGGCGCGGTTCAGCTCGTCGACCAGCTGCCAGCCCTGCATGTTCAGCGGCTCGGGCACCGTGCCGAGCTGGAACTGCTTGGCGCGGATGCGCTGATAGGCGGATTCCGAGCCGTCGCCGGCGGAGATGTTGTAGGGCGGACCGTCGCCCTTCTTGCCGGCGGCGGCCAGCGAGGGCCCCATGAAGTCGAAATACAGGTCGTTGATCGCGAGGCTGTAGGTCCACTTGTCCCCGTATTTCTGGAGCAGCGTGGTGGTGAGCTGCGGCATGCGCTGCGAGGATTCGCCGATCGGGCTGTCGACGTATTCGAGCACCTTGCAGCCGCCGCATTTCTTGATGACGGCCTCCATCGCCTTCGCCTTGAACACGGCGATGGCGTATTCGCTGTCGGTGAAGATGACGACGCCGGCCTTGCCGCCCGACTTGGCGATCGCCTCGTAGGCGGCGGTGTTCGACACGTCCTGCGGCAGCGTGGTCACGTTGGCGAAGATGCCGGCCTCGGGCTCGGGGCCGGGCTTGGTGCCAGAATGCCAGCCCACCACCGCCACCCCGGCCTTGGCCGCGGCGTCGAAGGCGACCTTCTGTTCGGACGTGTCGAAGCCGCCGACCACGATGCCGTCCGGCTTCAGCGTCAGCGCCTGGTTCATCGCGGCGGTGCGGCCCGACACCGTGCCCTGCCCGTCGATGACCGTCAGCGTCCAGCCGGCCGCCTTGGCGGCTTCCTTCACGCCTTCGGACGCGCCGAGGATGCCGCCGTTCTTCAGGTCGCCGGCGACGTAGACGATCTTCTTGCCGGCGGCGATCTTGGGCCCTGTCGTCGGCCCGTCCCATTTGTTCGCGCGCGCGGTGGCGGCGTTGGCGGCCTTGGTCGCCATGTCGACGAAGGCGTCCGCGCGCGCCAGCGCCGTGCCCGCCAGCGCGGCGACGCCCGCGAGCAACGCGGTCTTGGTGAACTTGTTCATACGTTCCCTCCCGTTTGCGCCGGCGGCGCGGGTTTCGCGTCCCCGACGTTGGTTTGCGCCGGTTCCGCGGGCGCGCGCGTCGATCCGACCGCGCGCCGTCTCTGCGCGTAGCCGGCGATGCCGATGGCGACGAGCAGCGTCGCGCCGTTGAACAGCGGCTCGACGAAGAAGCTCGCGCCCAATTGCTGGATGCCCGCGATCCCGATCGCCAGGATCGCGACGCCCACCAGCGTGCCCCAGACGTTGACGCGGCCCGGCTTGATCGTCGTCGAGCCGAGGAACGCGCCCACCAGCGCGGGCAGCAGGTATTCGAGCCCCACGCTCGCCTGCCCGATGCGCAGCCGCGCCGCCAAGAGGACGCCCGCGAAGCCCGTCAGCAGGCCCGACGCGACGAAGGCCAGCATCGTGTAACGGCGCACCGGCACGCCATTCAGCGCGGCCGCCTTCGGGTTGGCGCCGATGGCGTAGAAATAGCGGCCGATCGGCAGGTATTCGAGCGCGATCCACATCGCCAACGCGAGCGCCAGCACGTAGAAGCCGGTGACCGGCAGGCCCAGCACGTAGGCCGCCGACAGCGCGTAGAACGCGTCGGGCGCGACGCCGACGATCTGCCGCCCTTGGCTGTGCCACATCGCTATCGAATAGAGGATCGTGCCGGTGCCCAGCGTCGCGATGAAGGAATCGATCTGCGCCACTTCCACCAGCGCGCCGTTGAGCAGGCCGACGAGCCCGCCGAGCGCGATCACGACGACGACCGCGACGGGCCAGGGAACGCCGTAGTTCACCTGCAGGCTGATCGCCAGGATGTGCCACAGCACGATGCCGTAGCCCACGGTGAGGTCGATCTTGCCGGTCGCCATCGGGATCATCACCGCCAGCGACAGGATCGCGATGATCGACTTGTCGGAGACGATCGACCGAAGATTCAGCAGCGTGGGGAACGTGTCGGGCAGCAGCAGCGCGAAGAACACCGCGAGCAGCGCCGCCAGGATGGGCAGGCCGTAGACGGGTGCGTAGCGCTTCGCCCGGTCGAGCGGCGACAGCCCGGCGAGATCGGCGCGGGTCGGTTCCATCGCGGTCGACTTGATCGAAGAGGCCATCGCGCGCTCCCTAGGCCGCCGCCGGCGCCGCGACCGACGCGGCGCGGATGACGTTCTCGATGGTGAGCGCCGCGCCCGAAAGCTCGGCCACGATGCGGCCGCGGGAAAACACCAGCGCCCTGCGGCACACGCGCGCGACTTCCTCGAAGTCGGTCGAGACGACGAGCGCGCCGAGGCCCCCGGCGCAGGCCAGGTCGAGCAGGCGGTAGATCTCCGCCTTCGCGCCCACGTCGACGCCCGCGGTCGGATCCTCCGCGATCAGCAGCTTGGTCGCGATGCCAAGCCAGCGTCCGACCACGACCTTCTGCTGGTTGCCGCCCGACAGCGCTTCGATCGGCAGATGCGGCGCGTTGGGACGCAGGCCGACGCGCGCGCCCATCGCGGCCGCCAGCCCCGCCTCGGAGCGCGGCGACAGCGCCGACAGGTGCCCGCGGCCGGAGGCGCCCGGATTGAGGAACGCGTTCTCGCGGATCGTCAGTCCCGGCGCCGTCGATTCCTCGACGCGGTCGCGCGCGATCAGGCCGATTCCCGCCGCCATCGCCGCGCCCGGCGAGGCGAAGGTCGCGGGCCGCCCGTCGATCTCGAGCGCGCCCGCCCGCGGCAACGCGCCGAACAGCGCGCGGCCGATCCGCTCGTGACCCGCGCCGCGAAGGCCGACGAGGCCGACGATCTCGCCGGCGGCGACCTCGAAATCCACCGGGCCGGCGCCCTCCACGGTCAAGCCGTGCGCGACGAGACGCCGCCCGCCGGCGGGCGTCGCGGTCGCCTCGTAGCGTTCGAGCGCCTTGCCCACGATCATGGACACCAGCTCGTCGGGGTCGGTGGCCGCGACGTCGCGCTCGCCGACCTTGGCGCCGTCGCGCAGCACGGCGACGCGGTCGGCGATCTCGAACACCTCGTCGAGCCGGTGCGAAACGTAGATCATCCCCACGCCGGCCGCCTTCAGCGGGCGCAGGGCGTCGAACAGCCGGTGCACCTCGTCGGCGGGCAGCGACGCGGAAGGCTCGTCGAGCACGAGCACGTCGGCCTCCACGCTCAGCGCGCGGGCGATCGCCACCAGCGACTTCTCGGTGCGTGACAAATCGCGCACGCGGGTCGAGGGATCGAGCCGGCAGTCGATCCGCGCCAGCGCGCGCTCGGTGGCGGAATCCGCGGCCAGCCAGTCGACGACCCCGAAGCGGCGCGGATAGCCGGTGGCGAGCGCGATGTTCTCGGCGATCGTCATCCAATCCACGAGGCCGAGATCCTGGTGGATGAACGCGACGGGCTGTCGCTCGCCGAAGCGGGGCGGACGGTGGCGATAGGGCGCGCCGCGATAGAGAATTCGGCCGCGCGTCGGCTCGAAGATACCCGCGAGCAGCTTGATGAGCGTCGACTTGCCGGCGCCGTTCTCGCCGAGCAGCGCCAGGATCTCGCCCGCCCGCAGGTCGAGCGACACGCCGCGCAGCGCCTCGACGCCGCCGAAGCTCTTGGCGACGTCCGAAAACGCGACCAAGGGCGCGTCTCCTATCGGCGACACTGCGGACATGTCGTCAAGTTGCGCCCTTCATGCGAGGCTTCGCCATGCGGCTGGAGGTTACCGATAACATTCCAGATTGGCAAGCGCTTCGCGGGTTCCACAGGCCGTTCGCGGGGCCCGCTCATGCGGTCTCGCGGACGACGAGGCGGAACGGGATTTCGACCGTCGCCGACCTCCGCCGGCGCCCCTCCTTGCGGGCCGCCAGGGCGCCCAGCGCCGCGTCCGCGGCGGCGCGTCCGATCGCGGCGCAATCGACGGCGATCGTGGTCAGCCGCGGGTGACAGCAGCGCGCGACGTCGAAATCGCCGAAGCCGGCGATGGCGATGCGTCCCGGCACGTCGATCCCCCGCCGCTGGCATTGGGCCAGCACGCCGAACGCCGACAGGTCGGAGACGCACGCGATGGCGTCGACGACGGGCCAGCGCGCGAGCATCGCGTCCAGCGCCTCGGCGCCCTGGTCCATCGTGACCGGCGGCCGGCCGACCAGCACGACGCGGTCCGCCGCGAGTCCGAGCGCCCGCGCGGCCTTCTTGAAGCCGGCCCTCCGCTCGGCGCCGCGGGTGTCAAAATTCGTGGCGCCGCCGACGAAGCCGGGACGCCTCCGGCCGACGGCGTGCAAGTGCCGGACCATCGCCGCGCCCGCGGCCTCGTTGGAGAAACCGACCACGTCGCCGAGCGGACGGGCGGGCAGATCCCAAGTCTCGACGATCGGCGCATCGGCGCTCTCGAGCAGGCGGCGGGTGCGGTCCGAATGGACGCCGCCCGTCAGGACGATGGCCTCCGGCCGCCGCATCAGGAACGCGGCGACGAGCTCCTCCTCGCGCTCCAGCGAATATTCGGTGTCGCCGATCAGCATTTGCAAGCCGGCGGCGTCGAACCGCTCCGTCATGCCGCGGACGGTGTCGGCGAAATTCGAGTTGTCGAGCGAGGGCACCAGCGCGGCGACGAACCCGGACCTGCGCGTCGCGAACACGCGCGCCGTCGCGTCGGGCACGTAGCCGACCTCGCGCACGACCGTGAGGATGCGGTCGCGCGTCGCCTCGGCGACCGACGAGCTGTCCTTCAGCGCGCGCGACACCGTCATCGCCGAGACGCCCGCCAGGCGCGCGACGCTTTGCATCGTCGCGGCGCCCTCGGGTTTGCGACCCCGGGTCTTCGCCGGGCTTCCCCCGCCCCTCCGCCGAGCCATGGCTGTCACCTGCGCAATCAAGCGTTGCGGCCGATGGGATCGGTAACACGAGCCGATCGGGTTGGGAAACAGCGCGCGCCGGCTAAGGAACGCGCCCCAGCGCGGCGACGAGCGCGGGGATTTCCTCGGCGAGGTCGCCGTCGGCGGGAACCGTCAGCACGTCGGGTTCGCCGCTTGGATCTTCGAGCGTCGCGAACTGGCTGTCGACCAGCGAAGCGGGCATGAAATGGCCCTTGCGGGCGGCGAGGCGCGCGCGCATCGCTTCCGGGTCGGCCGCGATGTGGACGAAGCGCAGGCGGGCGCCGGCGGCGGCGCGCAATCGGTCGCGATAGGCGCCGCGCAAGGCCGAACAGGCGACCACCACGCCGCGGCCGCGCGCGAGCTCGTCGGCGAGCCTCGCGCCGATGCGGTCGAGCCATGGCCGACGGTCGTCGTCGGTCAGCGGATGGCCGGCCGCCATCTTAGCGCGCGCTTCGGGCGAATGCAGGTCGTCGCCCTCGACGAAATCGACGCCGAGCGCCTGCGCGAGACGCCGGCCGACCGTCGTCTTGCCGGCGCCCGACACGCCCATCACGACGACGGCGAGCGGTTCGGATCCTGCGTCGGGCATCGCGGCTTCCTCCGGCCGGCACCTTATGCCCGCCGACGCCGCGCCGTCACGGGGTCGCTTGCGCGCGCCCGCCTGCGCGCCTAGCGTCCCGTCGTTTCGGAGGTTTCCATGCGCGCCGTCGTCCTGCACGCCGCCCACGACCTGCGGGTCGAGGACCGGGCGCTGCCCGTCTCGCCCGGCCCCGGCGAAGTCCTCGTCAAGATCGGGCGCGGCGGCATCTGCGGCTCCGACCTCCATTACTTCCACGAGGGCGGCATCGGCGCGGCGATCCGGGTGCGCGAGCCGATCGTGCTCGGCCACGAGATCGCCGGCACGGTCGAGGCGGTCGGCGCCGGCGTCACGCGCGTGGCGCCGGGCGCGCGCGTCGCGGTGAACCCGTCGCGGCCTTGCGGCGCCTGCCGGTTCTGCCGCGACGGGCTCGCCAACCATTGCACCGACATGCGCTTCTTCGGCAGCGCCATGCGCTTCCCCCACGTGCAGGGCGCCTTCCGCGAGGCGCTCGTCTGCGACGAGGCGCAGGCCGTGCCGATCGCCGAGGACCTGTCGCTCGACGAGGCGGCGATGGCCGAGCCGTTGGCAGTCTGCGTCCACGCGGCCCGCCGAGCCGGCGACCTCGTGGGCGCGCGCGTCTTGGTCGCGGGCTGCGGGCCGATCGGCGCGCTGACGATCCTCGCCGCGCGGCGCGCCGGCGCGGCCGAGATCGTGGCGACCGACGTCGCGCCGGGCGCGCTGGCCTTCGCGCGCAAGGTCGGCGCCGACGACGCCCGCGACGCCCGCGATTCCGACGCCATCGCGCCGCTCGCGCGCGACAAGGGCCGCTTCGACGTCGCGTTCGAGTGCTCCGGCGCCGCTCCCGCGCTGCGCTCGGCGATCGAGTGCACGCGGCCGCGCGGCGTCGTCGTGCAGGTCGGCATGGGCGGCGACATGCCGGTCCCGGTGCAGGCCGTGACGACCAAGGAGATCGACCTGCGCGGCGCCTTCCGCTTCCATTCCGAGTTCGCGACCGCGGTCGACTGGCTCGGCAAGGGCCTCGTCGACGTGAAGCCGCTGATCTCCGCGACCCTGCCGTTCGAGCGCGCGCACGAGGCGTTCGACCTCGCCTCAGATCGCGCGCGCGCCATGAAGGTGCAGCTCGCGTTCTGAGGGCTTACGCGTAGCGTTCCCATCCGAGGTCGGCGACGTCGACGTCTGGCCGCCGTCCGGACACGAGGTCGGCGACGATGCGCGCCGAGCCGCAGGCCATCGTCCAGCCGAGCGTGCCGTGGCCGGCATTGACGTAGAGGTTCGCCTGCCGGCCGCGGCCGATCACCGGCGTGCCGTCGGGCGTCATCGGGCGCAGGCCCGTCCAGTAGGTCGCTCCCGCGTAGTCGCCGCCGCCGGGGAACAGGTCGGACACGACGTGTTCGAGCGTCGCGCGGCGCTTGGGCGGCAGGTCGGTCGAGAAGCCGGAGATCTCCGCCATTCCGCCGACGCGGATGCGGTCGCCGAGCCGGGTGATCGCCACCTTGTGGCTCTCGTCCATCACGGTGGATTCGGGCGCGCGCGCGGGATCGCGCAGGGCGGCGGTGATCGAATAGCCCTTCACCGGATAGATCGGCACGTCTAGGCCGAGCGGCCGCAGCAGCGCAGGCGAATGGGCGGCCAGCGCGACGACATAGGCGTCGGCCTCCACCATGCCTTCCGACGTCGCGACGCCCTCGATGCGGCCGCCCGATTGCGCGAGACCCGAGATCGCCACGCCGTGCCGGAACGTGGCGCCGCGCGCCCTCGCGAGCTCGGCGAGGCGCTCCGTGAACATCTTGCAATCGCCGGTCTCGTCGTCGGGCAGGCGCAGGCCGCCGACGAACTTCTCGCGCACGTTCGCGAGCGCGGGCTCGGCGGCGATGCAGCCCGCCACGTCGAGCGTCTCGAACCGCGTGCCGCGCGCCTTCAGCACGGCCACGTCCTTGTCGGCGGCCTCGACCTGCCGCGCCTCGCGGAACAGCTGAAGCGTCCCGCGTTCGCGGTGGTCGTATTCGATGCCGGTCGCAGCGCGCAGCGCGATCAGCCGCTCGCGCGAATAATCGGCGACGCGCGACATCCGCGACTTGTTGGCGACGTAGCGGGCGGCGGTGCAGTTGCGCAGCATCCGCGCGAGGAACAGCGCCATGGCGAGGCTCGGCCGCGGCCGCAGGATCAGCGGCGTATGTTCCATCGCCAGCCAGTGCAGCGCCTTGGTCGGCACGCCGGGGCCCGCCCAGGGCGAGGCATAGCCCGGCGATATCTCGCCGGCGTTGGCGTTGCTCGTCTCCATCGCCGGCCCCGGCTGGCGGTCGAGCACGACGACCTCGTGGCCGTCGGCGACCAGTTCCCAGGCCGTCGTGACGCCGATCACGCCCGCGCCCAACACCGCGATCTTCATGCGCCCGTCTCCGTCTCCGCCTCGCCGATGTACGCGCGCTCGAAGCGCCCGCCGAGCGAGGTCAATATCTCGTAGGGTATCGTGCCGGCCGCCGCAGCCACCGCCTCGAGCGGCTGCGAAGGTCCGATCAGTTCGACCCAGTCGCCGACCGCCGGGCCGCCGCCGGGCGCGTCGGTCGCGTCGAGGATCACGCTGTCCATCGAGACGCGGCCGAAGATCGGCAGGCGCGCGCCGCCGAACCAAGCGGCGCCGCCGCGGCCCAGCCGTCGCAGCCAGCCGTCGGCGTAGCCCACGCCTGCCACCGCCAGCCGCGTCGGCCGC
>JAGWKJ010000243.1 GCA_028865375.1 Hyphomicrobiales bacterium
CTGTTGCAGCGTGGCGGTGCGGTAGGGCGGCCAAGGATGGCGCTTGGCGGGCCGCGAATCGACGGCGGCGACGCTGAACGTCGCGGCGTTCAGCGAGGCTTCGAGCGCGCGCGCCTCCGCTTCGTCGGGTACGTCGAGCCGGCCGAGCTTCTTGCCGTCGGCGCCCACGAGGCGGGCGACGAACGGCTGGCCGGCCGCCGTGCGCAGGTGCGCGGCGAGCGACCAATATTCGCGGGCGACGAAGCGCTCGATCTCCAGCTCGCGGTCGCACACGAGGCGCAGCGCCACCGATTGCACGCGCCCGGCCGAGCGGGCGCCGGGCAGCTTGCGCCACAGCACGGGCGAGATGCCGAAGCCCACGAGATAGTCGAGCGCGCGGCGCGCCATGTAGGCGTCGACGAGCGCCGCGTCGATCGCGCGCGGGTTCCTCATCGCCTCGAGCACGGCGTCCTTGGTCACCGCGTTGAACACGACGCGTTCGACCGTCTTGCCGGTGACCGCCTTCTTGGCCTTCAGCACCTCGAGCACGTGCCAAGAGATCGCCTCGCCCTCGCGGTCGGGGTCGGTGGCCAGGATCACGCGGTCGGCGTCCTTGGCGGCGCGCGCGATGTCGGCGAGGCGCTTGGCCGACTTGGCGTCGACCTCCCACTTCATCGCGAAGTCGTCGGCGGGATCGACCGATCCGTCCTTGGCGGGAAGGTCGCGCACGTGGCCGAACGAGGCGAGCACCTCGTAGCCGCGGCCGAGATATTTGTTGATCGTCTTGGCCTTGGCGGGCGATTCGACGATGACGACGTTCATTCCCACGTCGAACAAGCCTTTCGTCTGTGCGGGAGCGGCGCGCCGGGCGCCGAAATCGGCCGCAACATGGTGACGGCGCCCCGCGCTGTCAAACCGCCGCGCTCAGACCGGTCGCAGCAGCACGTGCCGCTTGCGTCCGAGCGACAGCTTCACGACGCCCTCCGCGGTCAGGTCGGCGCGGCCGACGCGCGCGCGTTCGTCGTCCACCGCGCGGTCGTTTATCCGCAGGCCGCCGCCCTTCATCTGGCGGCGCGCCTCGCCGTTGGACGCGCACAGCCCCGCGCGCACGAAGGCGGCGAGCGCGCCCATTCCTTCGTCGAGCTCGCGCGCCGCGATCTCCACCGACGGCAGGTCGGCGGACACCGCGCCCTCCTCGAACGTGCGCCTCGCCGCGGCGGCGGCCTTGGCTGCCTCCTCGCGTCCGTGGACGAGCGCGGTCGCCTCGTCGGCCAGCGCCTTCTTCGCCTCGTTGATCTCGGCGCCGCCGAGCGCGACGAGCCTGGCGATCTCGTCCATCGGCAGGAAAGTGAACAGCTTGAGGAAGCGGCCGACGTCGGCGTCCTCGACGTTGCGCCAGTATTGCCAATAGTCGAACGGCGCCAGCATCGTCGCGTCGAGCCACACCGCGCCGGCGGCCGTCTTGCCCATCTTGGCGCCGGACGCGGTCGTGAGCAGCGGCGTCGTCAGCGCGTGCAGCTTGGCCCCGTCCATGCGCCGGCCGAGGTCGACGCCGTTGATGATGTTGCCCCATTGGTCGGAGCCGCCCATCTGCAGCGTGCAGCCGTGGCGGCGATGCAGCTCCACGAAGTCGTAGGCTTGCAGGCACATGTAGTTGAATTCGAGGAACGACATCTCCTGGTCGCGCTCGATGCGCAGCTTGACCGAGTCCATCGCCAACATGCGATTGACCGAGAAATGCCGGCCGACGTCGCGCAGGAAGTCGATGTAATTGAGCGGCGCCAGCCATTCCGCGTTGCCGGGCATCAGCGCGCCGGTCGGCCCGTCCGCGAAATCGAGGAACCGCGAGAAGACCTTGCGGATGCCCGCCTTGTTGGCCTCGATGGCGTCGAGAGAGAGGATCTTGCGCGTCTCGTCCTTGCCCGACGGGTCGCCCACCCGCGTCGTGCCGTCGCCCATCAGCGCGATCGGCTTGCCGCCGGTGCGCTGCAACCAGGCGAGCGTCATGATCGGCACCAGCGAGCCGACGTGCAGCGACGGCGCCGTGCAGTCGAACCCGACATAGGCGACCAGCCCGCCCGCCGCCGCCGCGTCGAGCGCCGCCGCGTCGGTGCATTGGTGGACGAAACCGCGCTCGGTCAGCGCGCGCAGGAAGTCCGACTTCGGCCGGAAACCGTCGGTCATCAGCGCCGCCGCACGGCCGGCGCCGCCTTGGGCATCGAGAGGCGCTTGTCGAGATAGCCGCCCACGGCGCCGGCGAGGTCGTCGACCTTGTTCTCGAAGAAGTGGTTGGCGCCCTTCACCACCGCGTGTTCGATGAGGATGCCCTTCTGCGTCTTCAGCTTGTCGATCAGGCCCTGCACTTCCTTCAGCGGCGCCACGCGGTCTTGGTCGCCGTGGACGAACAGGCCCGACGACGGACACGGCGCGAGGAACGAGAAGTCGAAGCGGTTGGCGGGCGGCGCGATCGACACGAAGCCCTCGATCTCGGGGCGGCGCATCAGCAATTGCATCCCGATCCACGCGCCGAACGAGGCGCCGGCGATCCAGCACGCCTTGGCCTCCGGATTGACGGCCTGCATCCAGTCGAGCGCGGCGGCGGCGTCCGACAGCTCGCCCGCGCCGTGGTCGTAATCGCCCTGCGAGCGCCCCACGCCGCGGAAGTTGAAGCGCAGCACCGAGAAGCCGCGTTCCACGAACGTATAGTAAAGGCTGTAGACGATCTGGTTGTTCATCGTCCCGCCGAATTGCGGATGCGGATGCAGGATCACCGCCAGCCGGGCGTTGCGCTGCTTGGCCGCCCGATATCGGCCTTCCAGCCGACCGGCGGGGCCGTTGAACATCACCTCGGGCATCGACGCTCCTGCATGCGTTCGCGACGGAAACCGCCGCTTGACTCCGGCGCCTTCGGGCGCGATCCTATCGTTAGAACAATTCTAAACAGATTGGAACGGTTCTTGACGCCCCCCGGATGACCCGAGGCGGCGTCGAAGCCGGCGGCTCCTAACACGTCCACGCTCGCGAATGCCAAGAAAAAGGGCGCGCGGGGCAGGATTTGGGGGCGCGGCGGCGGGAGGACGGTTTGGATCGGTCGCGCGCCTATCTCGATTACAATGCATCGGCCCCGCTGCGCGACGCCGCGCGGGCGGCGATGGCGGCCGCGCTCGATCTCGCCAATCCCTCCTCCGTCCATGCCGAAGGCAGGGTCGCGAGGGCGGCCTTGGAAGCGGCGCGGGCCGACGTGGCGGCGCTGGCCGACGCCCCGGCGCGCCACGCGGTCTTCACGTCGGGCGGCACGGAGGCCGCCGCCATGGCGCTCCGGCCGAACCTCGTCGGCTTCGAGGGGCCGCTGCGTCTGCTGTTGGGCGCGACCGAGCACCCGGCCGTGCGCGAGGGCCATGGATTTCCCTCCGCAGCGGTCGAAATCCTGCCGGTCGACCCTGACGGCCGCCTGCGGCTCGACGCGCTGGAAGCCGCGCTTCGCCGCGGCGGGCCCGCCGTGCTCTCTCTCCAAGCCGCCAACAACGAGACGGGCGTCCTGCAACCGGTCGCGGAAGCGGCGGCACTGGTGCGAGCCGCCGGCGGTGTGACGGTTTGCGACGCCGCGCAGGCGGCGGGCCGCGTGCCGCTGTCGATGGCCGCGCTGGGCGTCGACGCCCTGCTGGTGTCCGCCCACAAGTTCGGCGGCCCGAAGGGCATCGGCGCCGTCCTCTACGCCTCCGAGCGCGCCAAACCGGTGCGCGCGCGGTCGCGGGG
>JAGWKJ010000244.1 GCA_028865375.1 Hyphomicrobiales bacterium
CGCCGCGCCGGCTCAGCCGCGTTTGGGCGCGCCCTCGGCGACCGGACCGCCGGCTTCCCGCCAGGCCTTGAAGCCGCCCTCCACGTGGGCGACCGGCGCGAGCCCCATGTGTTGCGCCGCATCGGCGGCGAGCGCCGACCGCCAGCCCGCCGCGCAGAAGAAGACGAACGTCTTGTCCGCCGCGAATTCGGCCCGTGCATAGGGGCTCGCCGGATCGATCCAGAACTCGAGCAGCCCGCGCGGGCAGTTCAGCGCGCCGGGCAGCGCCCCTTCGCGCTCGCGTTCCTTGGGTTCGCGCAGGTCCACGAACTGCACGTCGCCGCGGCCGTGCATCGCGACCGCCTCGGCCGCGGGCAGCGTCGTCACGCGCGCCATCGCTTCGTCGACAAGCTTTCGGTAACCATGAACGATGTTTTGTGTCATCGGCCCGCCCGTCTTGCCCCTGCGGCATGCGCGCGCATGCCTTCCTTTACGCGAATTTTAGCGAATTCATTCAGCTTGGCGAGGCCTCGGGAGGCTCCCGCCGGCGCTTCGAGTTCCGATGGGGGGTCCCCATGCGAAAGTTCCTGCTCGCCGTCGCCGGCTGTGCGCTATGCGCCGCCCCCGCCTCCGCGGCGACGCTATCGAACACGTTCAACGTGCTGCTGACCATCAACGCGCAATGCACGTTGACCAAGCCGGCCGACGTCAACTTCGGCGCGACCGGCCTCATCAGCGCGGCGTTGACGCAGACCACGGCGATTTCCGTCACTTGCACCAACGCCACTCCCTACACGCTGGGCCTCGACGCGGGGCTCAACGGAGGCGGCAGCGTGACGGCGCGCCAGATGAAGGGCGCCGCCCATGCCGTGCTGCTGCCCTACAAGCTGACGACCGACGCGGCCTATTCCAGCAACTGGGGCAATTCGGCCGCCACCAACTGGGTCTCCGCCACCGGCACCGGCGCCGCGCAGTCCTATACCGTCTACGCCGAGGTCCCCGTCCCGGCCGCCACGCCCGCGCCCGACAGCTATTCCGACACGATCACGGCGACGTTGACCTACTGACATGTGGTCGGCCTCCGGTCTGGGTCCGATCGACGCCGCGGCTTTCGCCGGTTTCGCGCTCGCGTGGGGCGCCTATCACGCGCTGCTCGAGCGCGGCGGCGGCGATCCCGGCCTCAATCGACGGATGGACGGCGAACGACGCCGATGGATGGCGCAGATGGTGCTGCGCGAACAGCGCATCGTCGACACCCAGATCACGGGCGCGCTGCAGAACGGCTCGGCCTTCTTCGCCTCGTCGTCGCTGATCGCCATCGGCGCGGCGGCCGCGATCCTGCGTGCGCCGGGATCGCTCGCCTCGATCTATGCCGGCTTCGGGTTCGACGGCGCGCTGGGCGGCGGCGGCGAAGTGGCCGTGCAAGCCAAGGCGCTCGGGCTGGTGGCGATCTTCGGCTACGCGTTCTTCAAGTTCTCGTGGTCGTACCGGTTGTTCAATTTCGCCGCCATCCTCGTGGGCGCGACTCCCATGGTAGGACCGCTGGCCCCTCGCCGCGAAGCCGCGGCGCGCGCCGCCGCGATGAACGTGGCCGCCGGCCGCCATTTCAGCCGCGGGCAGCGCGCCTTGTTCTTCGCGCTCGCCTATCTGGGCTGGTTCGCCGGCCCGCTCGTGCTCGTCGGCATGACGCTGGCGGTGCTGCGCATCATGTGGGCGCGCCAGTTCTCGTCGGACGCCGCACGCGCCCTGACCGCTCCCATGCCGCTTCCGGAGATCGACGTTTTACCATGATCGAGTTCGAGAAAAGCCTTTTCGCCGCCTGCGTCGAAGCGGGCCCCGCGCGCAGCCTCTGCCCGACCGACGCCGCGCGGCGCCATGCCCAAGGACGCGGCGAGCGCGACCACGCGTGGCGCGATTACGTCGAACCGATGCGCGCCGCCGCCCGGCGCCTCGCGGAAGCCGGACGGTTGGCGATCTACGTGCAGGGCCGGCTAGCCGCGCCGCACGACGCGCGCGGCGCCTGGCGCGTCGCGCTGGCGCGCTGCGACTGACGGCGCCCGTCGCCGTTCATTGCGCTTTCACGTGGCGAACCCTAGATGACGGCCGGCGGCGACCCGTCGCCGCATTGCAGAGGGATCAGCCATGACGATTTCGAAGACCGCGCTCGCCTGCGCTCTCGCCGCTTCGATGCTGGCCGCGCCGGTCGGCTCGGCTTTCGCCAAGCCGGGCGGCTGCCTGAAATACGGCGCGGCCGGCGCGGTGGCGGGCCATGCCGTGCACCATGGCGTGAAGGGTTTCATGGCCGGTTGCGCGGCCGGTATGGTGCGTCGCCACTATTACAAGAAGCAGCTGAAGGCGCAGAAGAAGGCCGGCGAAATGGCCCCGGCGGCGGCGGCGGCGCCCGCGCCGGCGAACTGAACGGACGCCGTTCTCGATCCCCGGATGCAAGAAAGGCGGAGTCGGACATCGGCTCCGCCTTTTCTCGTGGCGAAGGTTCGTGCGGGGCGCCGGTTTCCGAGCCGCGACGGCGGGCGAGACGACGCGCCGTCTCGAAGCTTGGCACCTGCGATTTGGGCGGACGAAACTGGTGCCGCCTGAGGGATTCGAACCCCCGACCCCCTCATTACGAATGAGGTGCTCTACCAGCTGAGCTAAGGCGGCGCGCCGCGACGGCGAATGGGACGCGCTCTTAGCACAGCGGGGCCCAATGGCAAGGTCGCGGCTCGCGCGACGCGGCCGCACGAACTGCGGCCGACAAGGCGGCCGCGCGTCGCCAACGGCGCCGATGCAGGAGGCGCCGCGGGGCTTCACGCCACCTCGACCGCCACGACGCCGGCCGTGGCGCGCAGCGAAGCGGCGATCTCGGCGCCGATCGCATAGCCGCCGGGCAGCTTGACCTCGATCTCGCCCTCCGCCGGCCCCAGCATCAGGACCAGCGACACCGCGCCCTCGCCGCGCCGCGCCAGGCGCTCGCGCACCGAAGGCAGGGGCGCTTCGTCGCGCAGGAACACGCGCAGGCCCTTGGCGGCGCGCGCGGCCGCCTTGTCGAGGGTCTCGACGCCCACGATGCGCGCGCGCACTTCCTCGCCGTCGGCCGAGCCTTGCAGGGTGACGGCGACGTCGGCGCCCTTCTCCAAGAGGTCGCGCCATTGGTCGAGCCCCTCCTGGAAAGTGATCGCCTCGTAATGGCCGCTGGGATCCGACAACGTGAACACGCCCATCTTCGAGCCCGACTTGATCCGGCGCTCCTGCCGGTCGAGCACGGTGGCGGCGAGCCGGCCGGTCGTCTCGCCGCGATGGACCGCGCGCGCGAAGGCCGCGAAATCGCCGAGCTTCAGGCGCCGGATCGCGGCGGCGTGGTCGTCGAGCGGGTGGCCGGTCAGGAAGAAGCCGACCGCGTCGAACTCGCGCCGGAGCCGCTCGGCCGCCGACCAAGCGACGGCCGGTCCGTCGCGGCGCGGCGCCGCGAGCGTGGCGGGCGCCTCGGCGCCGAACAGGCCGCCCTGTCCGCCGAGCGCCGCCTCGCGCGCCGAATTGGCCTCGCGCACGATCGAGTCCGCCGCGGCATGGACCGCCGCGCGGTCGGGCGAGATCGCGTCGAAGGCGCCCGCCGCCGCGAGCTGTTCGATCGCGCGCTTGTTGACCGCGCGCGCGTCGACGCGGCGCGCGAAGTCGCCGAGGTCGGCGAACGGCGCCGATCCGCGCGCCGCCACGATCGCGGCC
>JAGWKJ010000245.1 GCA_028865375.1 Hyphomicrobiales bacterium
CGACCAGACGCTGCACCCGCGGCCGCCCGCGCCGCCGTCTTCCGGCCGCCTTGTGAGCGCACCGGAAGGATGATAGGCGGGCGCGCCCGTCGCGCAGGCGGCGGGCCGTTTCCTTGGAGCATCCTTCGATGGCCGACCAACCCGGCAATGGCGCCGCGTCCGAACAGGCGTCCGCGCCGCAGGTCAACGCGCTCGCGCAATACATGAAGGACTTCTCGTTCGAGAACCCCAACGCGCCGATGTCGCTGCAGCCGCAGTCCCAGGCGCCCGCGATTTCGATCCAAGTGAACGTTAACGCGCGTCAGCTGCCCGGCGGGGAATACGAAGTCTCCCTCATGCTCGAAGGGTCGGCCGGCGAGGGCGCCTCGACGCTGTTCAAGTTCGACCTCAATTATTGCGGGCTGCTGCGCCTCGTGAACGTGCCGCAGGAGCACGTCCATCCCGTCGTGATGATCGAAGGGCCGCGCCTGCTGTTTCCGTTCGTACGCCAGATCGTCGCCGAAGCGGTGCGCAACGGCGGCTTCCCGCCGCTGTACATCGAGCCGGTGGATTTCGCCGCGCTCTATCGCCAGCGGATCTCCGAACTCGCGCAGGGCCAGACGGCCGGCGCCGCCTGAGGGCTCAGGCGACCGAACGAACGGCCGGCGCGGCGCGACGCCCCGCGAACCGGCGGCGGCGCGAACGCAATGCGCCGGCGCCGCGGCGCGCCACGGCGTCGGGGGCGGCGTTTTCGGCGAGATTGGACAAGCCGAGATCCCGCGCGCAGATCTTGGCGGCGGCCCGCGCCGCATCCGGCCGGCCGAAAGCGCCCAAAGTGACGCACAGGCCCGGCTCGCGATGGAGCAGGCGCAACGCGTAACCCGCGCCGCGCCGCGCCAACGTCACGCCTTCGAAGGCGGAGGCGGGCAGCGACAGCCTCACGTCCGCCTCGCCGATGCACCGGGCCAGCGTCACCACGCCCGATTCGATCTCCACCGCGCGCCAGGCTTGAGTGGCCGGTCCGTCGTCGATGCACAGCGCGAACATGGTCTCTCTCTCCGACAAGCGCCGCCATATTCGCTGCGTCCCGGCGCCGCGCGCTTAAGGGCGCTGGTTAAGAGCGCGTGAACCGGCTAACCGGGAGGGGAACCCGTCGGGTTGGCTAACGAAAGGTTCGACCGTGCTAACGCTCGACTATCCGCAACGCGCCGCGTTGGCTTATGTCGCCGCGCTCGCCCTGATGGCGATCCCTCTGGCCGGAAACGTCAGCGTCAATCGTCGCCGCGCGAAAGTCGGCATCATGGACGGCGGCGACGCCAAGCTGGCGCAGGCGATCCGAGTCCACGGCAACTTCTCCGAATACGCGCCTTTGGCCGCCGTCCTCCTGGTCGCCGAAGGCGTCGCCGGTGCAAGCGGGTGGGCCGTCCATGCCACGGGGTTGGCCATCGTCGCCGGCCGCCTGTCGCACGCGTATGGCCTTTCGCATTCCACCGGATACAGCCCCGGTCGATACGTCGGCACGCTGTTGACCTTCGCGTCCTTCGCCATCGGCGCGCTGACCTTGCTGTGGCAGGCCTTCGCGGGATGATCGAGCCGGAGACCCGAGCCACCGCCGCGATCTTGGCGGACGCCGCGCGGGAAGCGGGCGCGGAAGCGATGCGGCATTTCAGGCCGGGTGCGCGGACCTCGGCCGACGTCGCCTACAAGGAAGGCAATTCGCCCGTCTCGGAGGCCGATCACGCGGCGGACCGAGCGTTGGCCGCGACGCTTCGCAAGGCGTTCCCCGGCGCTGCTTGGTTGTCGGAGGAAAGCGCAGAAGACGCCGCCGCCCGCGCGCGGCCGCTTGCGCTGGTCGTCGACCCGATCGACGGCACCAAGGCGTTCATCGCCGGCGATCCACGCTGGTGCGTCAGCGTCGCACTGTCGCTCGACGGCCGCGTCGTGGCGGGCGTCCTGCACGCGCCGGCGCTGGGCCGCACCTATGTCGCCGCGCGCGGAGGGGGGTCTTTCCGCGACGGCGCGCCGATCGGCGTCGATCGCGGCGCCGCGCTGTCGCCGCTGCTGGTCGCCGGCGGCGACCGGGTCGCGCGCCAGGTCGCGCCCGCCGGCGTCGATTGGACATTCGCGCCGCGCACGCCTTCGCTGGCGCTGCGCCTCGCGCAGGCGGCGGAGGGCGCCGTCGGCCTGGCCTTCGCCACGCCCGACGCGCGCGATTGGGACGTGGCGGCCGCCGACCTGCTGCTCGAAGAGGCGGGCGGAACGCTGACTACGCTCGACGGCGCGCGGCTCGTCTACAACCGCGACTCGACGCGACATCCCGCGCTTGTCGCCGGCGGCGTTTCGCGCCATGAGGCGCTGCTCGCGCGCCGCTGAAGCGGCGCGGCGCCGACGAAGCGAGGATGCGCAGACGATGACCGACGCCGACCGTTCCCGCGAAGGCGAACAGCTCCTGCATCTGGTGTTCGGCGGGGAACTCGTGGAGCTCGGCTCGACCGAATTCCGCGATCCCTCCAAGCTCGACGTGGTGGGGATATTCCCCGATTTCGCTAGCGCAGAGCGCGCCTGGCGCGCCAAGGCGCAGACGACGGTCGACAGCGCGCTGACGCGTTATTTCATCGTGCACTTGCATCGGTTCCTCGTGCCCGAGCATCTCTCGCGGCCGCCGCGAAACGTCGGGTGACGCGCCGCCCGGTCGAGCTCGCGCTCTATCGCGCCGGCGCGGCGCTCGCCGCGCCGCTGGCGGGCGCGTGGCTCGACCTCAGGGCGCGCCGCGGCAAGGAAGTGCCGGAGCGTCTGGGCGAACGGCGCGGTATCGCCGCCGCGCCGCGACCGGCCGGCGCGCTGACTTGGATCCATGCTGCGAGCGTCGGGGAATCGCTCGCAGCGCTGCCGCTGGTGGAGCGTCTCTCGATCCGCGGCCGCGCGCTGGTGACCACCGGCACCGCGACGTCGGCCGCGATGATGGCCGACCGCCTGCCGCGAGGCGCGCTGCATCAGTTCGCGCCGCTCGACGCGCCGCAATTCGCGCGCCGATTCCTCGACCATTGGCGGCCCGACGCGCTGCTGCTGGTGGAATCCGAACTGTGGCCCAACCTGCTGGCCGCCACCGCGGCGCGCGGGGCGCCGGTGGCCATCGTCAACGCGCGGATGAGCGACCGGGCCTTCGCCCGCTGGTCGCGCCGGCCGCAAGTGGCGCGCGCCGTGCTCGCCGACGTCTCCGCGGTGCTGGCGCGCGGCGAGATCGACGCCGAGCGGTTCATGGCGCTGGGGGCGCCCCGCGTCGCGGCGGTCGGCAACCTGAAATGGGACGCGCCGCCGTTGCCGGTGGACGGCGTGGCGCTCGCGCGGCTCGCCGGCCTGACCGCCGGCCGTACGATCTGGCTGGCGGCCTCGACCCATGCGGGCGAGGAAGAGATCGCCGGGGCCGTCCATGCCTCCATCGCCGCGCGCCTTCCGCGCGCGTTGACGCTCGTCGTGCCGCGCCACCCGCAGCGCGGGCCCGAGATCGCGCGCGCATTGGCGGAGCGGGGACTGTCGGTGGCGTTGCGTTCGCGACGCGAGGCGCCGGGCGCGGACGTCGACGTCTACGTGGCCGACACGATGGGCGAGCTCGGCCTGTTCTACCGCCTCGCACCGGTCGTCTTCGTCGGCGGTACGTTGGTTCCGCGCGGCGGGCAGAACCCGCTCGAAGCCGCCAGGCTCGGCGCCGCCGT
>JAGWKJ010000246.1 GCA_028865375.1 Hyphomicrobiales bacterium
GCCTCGTTGAGACGCTGCCCATCGTGTCGCCGCACGGCCACACCGATCCGCGCTGGTATGCGGAGGACGAAGCGTTCGCCGATCCGGCGACCTTGTTCATAAAGCCGGACCATTACGTGTTCCGGATGCTGCACAGCCAGGGCGTGGCGCTGGAGACGCTGGGCGTGCCGCGCCGCGACGGCGGGCCGGTCGAGACCGATCCGCGCAAGATCTGGCGCGCGTTCGCTTCGCATTGGAGGCTGTTCGCCGCCACGCCGACGCGGATGTGGTTCGAGCACGTGATGGCGACGTTGTTCGACGTCGACGAACGCCTGTCGCCGGCCAACGCCGACGCGATCTACGACCGCGTGGCGGAGCGGCTGGCGACGCCGGCGTTCCGCCCGCGCGCGCTCTACGATCGTTTCCGCATCGAGGTGATCGCCACGACGGAAAGCCCGCTCGACGACCTCGCCCACCATGCCGCGATCCGCGCCAGCGGCTGGAAGGGCAGGGTGATCACCGCCTACCGGCCGGACCCCGTCGTCGATCCCGAGTTCGAGGGCTTCGCGGACAATTTGCGCAAGTTCGCCGAAGTCTCCGGCGAGGACGCGCTGTCGTGGAAGGGCTATCTCGCCGCGCACCGCAGGCGGCGCGCGTTCTTCAAGTCGATGGGCGCGACTTCGACCGACCACGGGCACCCGACCGCCGCCACGCTCGACCTGCCGGCCGCCGATGCGGAAGCGCTGTTCGCGCGCGTGTCGAAGGGCGGCGCGTCGCCCGCCGACGCGGAGGCGTTCCGCGCGCAGATGCTGGTCGAGATGGCGCGCATGAGCGTCGACGACGGGCTCGTCATGCAGCTCCATCCCGGCTCGTTCCGCAACCACGACGCGGCGACTTTCGCGCGGTTCGGCCGCGACATGGGCGCCGACATCCCGACCCGCACGGACTACGTGCGCGCGCTGAAGCCGCTGCTCGATCGCTTCGGCGGCGCGGCCGGTTTCGCGTTCATCGTCTTCACGCTCGACGAAACGGCCCATTCGCGCGAGCTGGCGCCGATGGCGGGGCACTATCCGTGCATGAAGCTCGGCCCCGCCTGGTGGTTCCACGATTCGCCCGACGGCATGCGCCGCTTCCGCGAACTGACGACCGAGACGGCGGGATTCTACAACACGGTCGGCTTCAACGACGACACGCGCGCCTATCTGTCGATACCCGCGCGCCACGACGTCGCGCGCCGCGTCGACTGCGCCTATCTCGCCGACCTCGTCGCCGCCGGGCGGCTCGACGAGGACGAAGCGGCGGAGATCGCGGTCGACCTCGCCTATCGCCTGGCGAAGGCGGCCTACAGGCTCTGAGCGCGGATGACCGCGCGTCCAAGGGAGGGAGTGAACATGACCGACAAGATCACGCGCCGCGGGGCGCTCGGCGCGGCGGCGGGGTTGGCCGCCTTCGCGGCAGGCGGCGCCAAGGCGTCGGCCGCGCCGGCGGCGCTCAACATCGTCGACGTCGGCGGGGCGTTCGCGCTCGTCAAGCCGGCGCTGGAATCCTTCGTCGCGGCGCATCCCGAACTCGTGTCGCACGTCGCCTACAACCAGGCGCCGTCGCCCGAGCTGCCGGGCAAGCTGAAGGCGCAGATGGACGCGGGACGGCTCGACATCGACTTCGTGCTCGGCGGCCTCGACATCGTGTCGTCGGGCAACACGCAGAAGCTCTGGGAGCCGCTGGCGGCCCACGCCGCGCAGCTGCCCAAGCCCGAGGACGTCTATCTGCCCGGCGCGCTGGCGATGCAGAAGCTCGCGAGCGGCGGCGCCATGTGCATGGTCTATTATCCCTCGGGCCCGCTGATCGAATACGCGCCCGAGCGCGTGAAGAAGGTCCCGGCCTCGGCCGCCGAACTGCTCGACTTCGCCAAGGCGAACCCGAACAAGTTCATCTACGCGCGGCCCGCCAACTCCGGGCCCGGCCGCACGTTCCTGATGGGCTTGCCCTACATCCTGGGCGACGCGGCCCCGAAGGACCCGGTGAAGGGCTGGGACAAGACCTGGGCCTATCTCGCCGAACTCGGCAAATACGTCGAGTATTACCCCACGGGCACCGGCCCCACGATGAAGGAGCTCGGCGAGGGCACTCGCGACATGATCGCGACGACCACCGGATGGGACATCAACCCGCGCGCGCTGGGCATCGTGCCGAAGTCGGCGGCGGTGGGCCGCATCAACGGCTTCCACTGGGTGTCGGACGCGCAATACATGATGATCCCCAAGGGCGTCGCGGCGGCCAAGATGCCGACGCTGATCGCGCTGATGAACTGGGTGCTGCAACCCGCCCAGCAGGCGGTGACCTACGACAAGGGCTATTTCTATCCCGGCCCCGCGGTGAAGGGCGTGCCGCTGTCGATGGCGCCCAAGAGCAGCCAGGACGTCATCGCCGAATACGGGCGTCCGTTCTACGACCAGTGGATCGCCGGCGCGCCGATCGAGACGCCGCTCGACAATGATTCGATGGTGACCGCCTTCGACCTCTGGGACAAGAAGATCGGCGCCGCCAAGGGCAAGTGAAACGGGGCGAAAAGGACGACGCCGCGCGGGCGGGGCATGGGCCCGCGCGGCGACGCATCCGAGGACGGGACTGCACATGGACGCCAGACATGGACGCTAAGGCATCCGACTTCCGCGCGCTCAGGCTCGACGCGCTCGGCCGCGACTTCGGCGGCTTCGCGGCGTTGAAGAGCGTGAGCTTCGAGGTCGCGCGCGGCGAGTTCGTCGCGCTGCTCGGCCCGTCGGGCTGCGGCAAGTCGACGGCGCTCAATTGCGTCGCCGGCCTGCTGCCCTCGACGCGCGGCGCGATATGGCTCGACGACCGCCGCATCGACGGCCTCGCGCCCGAGAAGCGCGGCTTCGGCATGGTGTTCCAGAACTACGCGCTGTTCCCGCACATGAGCGTGGAGGACAACGTCGCGTTCGGCCTGCGGATGCGCGGCGAGGCGAAGGCGGCGGCGCGGACGAAGGCGCGCGCGGCGCTCGACCTCGTGCGCCTCGGCGGGCAGGCGGAGAAGTCGCCGGCGCAACTGTCGGGCGGCCAGCAGCAGCGCGTCGCCATCGCGCGCGCGATCGTGGTCGAGCCGCCAGTCGTGCTGATGGACGAGCCGCTGTCGAACCTCGACGCCAAGCTTCGGCTCGAGATGCGCCAGGAGATCCGCCGCATCCACCGGCAGATCGGCGCCGCCACGATCTACGTCACGCACGACCAGGAGGAGGCGCTGTCGCTCGCCGACCGCATCGTGGTGATGCGCGACGGCGAAGTGCGCCAGATCGGCGCGCCGGCCGAGCTCTACGCGCGTCCGGCCACGCTCGACGTCGCGGAGTTCATGGGATTCCGCAACCGGCTGAAGGCGCGCGTGACGGCGGTCGCCGGGGGCCGCGCGAGCGTCGCGTTGGCTGGCGGCGCGGCGGCGGGCGTCGCGATGGGCGCGGTCGCGGCCTCCGGCGCGGCGACGTTCGCGGCGCGACCGGAGGACGTCGCGCCCACCGACGGGCCGGACGGCGTGACCGCCACCGTCGTCGACGTCGAATATCGCGGCGACGGCCATCTCGGCGCCGCGCGCACCGCCGACGGGGCCGACGTCCTGTTCCATTCCGCGGCGCCGCTGTCGCCGGGCGCGCAGGTGCGGCTCGGCTTCGATCCCGCGCGCGCGCTCGTCTTCGCCGGG
>JAGWKJ010000247.1 GCA_028865375.1 Hyphomicrobiales bacterium
GCGAAGGGTTCGTCGAGCAGCAGCAATTCGGCGCCGGTCACGAGCGCGCGGGCGAGCGAGACGCGCATCCTCATGCCGCCCGACAGCTCGCGCGGCCGCAGGCGCGCCGAATCGGCGAGGCCCACCAGCGCCAGCGCCTCTTCGACGCGCGCGCGCGCCGCCGCGCCATCGGCGCCGGCCAACCGCAGCGGCAGGCGCACGTTGTCGAACGCGCTCGCCCATGGCAGCAGCGTCGGATCCTGGAACACGATGCCGGCGCGCGGCCGGCCGTCTGGCCATTCCACCGCGCCGGCATCCGGCGCGTCGAGCCCGGCGGCGAGGCGGAGCGCCGTCGTCTTGCCGCAGCCCGACGGGCCGACCAGCGCCACGCGCTCGCCGCGCGCGACCTCAAACGACAGTCCGTCGAGCGCCGTCACGACGCCGCGCCGGAGCGCGACATCGCGAAAGCGCAGCAGTGTCATGGCTTCGGCGCCTTGCCGACGAATCGCAGGTCGAACGCCTTGCGCCAATCGGGCGCGTCCTTGACGACGCCGGCCGCGACCATCTGCGCGTGGAACGCCCCGATTCGCGCCCAGGTCATGGCGCCGATCCCCGTCGCGAGGGCATCGCCGGATTCGACGATGCCGTTGGCCTTCATCGCCGCCACCGAATAGTCGATCTGCGCCTGCGTCATTCGCGGATTGGCGGCGAGGATGGCGGCGTCGGCCTTCGCGCGGTCGCCGTGCAGGTAATGCTTCCAGCCGATCGCGGAGGCCTCGACGAAACGGCGCACCAGGTCGGCGCGGTCCTTGGCGGCGGTGGCCGACGTCTCGATCGTGGTCGAATAGTCGCCGAAGCCGTGGTCGGCGAGCAGGAACACGTTGGGCGCGAAGCCGCCCTTCGCCTTCACCGCGAACGGCTCGGAGGTCACGAAGCCCTGCACGATCGACGTCGGGTCGGCGAGGAACGGCGCGACGCTGAAATCGTAGGCGCGCGCGTTCTCCTCCTTGAAGCCGGCCGTCTTGATCAGCCACTTCAGGTAGGTGGCGCGCCCCAGCGGGCCGATGAAGAGTTTCGCCTTGGGCAGGTCCGCCCAGCGGTCGAGCCCGACGCCGGGATGTGACATCAGGATCTGCGGATCGCGCTGGAACTCCGCCGCCACCACGACCAGCGGCGCGCCCGAGGCGGCCGCGTTGAAGCCGTCGATCAGGTCGAGGCCCATCGCGAAATCGACCTTGCCGCCGACCAGCAGCAGCGCGCCGTTCACGTTGGGCCCGCCCTGGCGGATCTCCACGTCGAGGCCGTAGCGCGCATAGGTTCCGTCGGCGACCGCTTCGTAGAAGCCGCCGTGTTCGGCCTCGGCGAACCAATTGGTCTGGAAGCTCACGCGGTCGAGCGCATGGGCCGGCGCGGCGGCCGACAGCGCCAGCGCGGCCAGCGCCGCGCGGATGGTCTTGGTCATTTCATTCCCCTGCCGCGGCTCCGGCGGAGGCCGGCGCGGCGCGATGCGCTCGTCGTCGCCGTCGCGGGGCGGTACCGGAGAGCCGGATGCCGCGCTAGGCGCGAACCCTATGCCGCAAAGGCTGCGCGGCGTCGAGCGGGCGCTTTGCGTATCCGTCCGATTGACGCCGCCACCCGCGCCCGGCACGGAGGCGGCGGGGGGCGCGATGTCCGGACGGTCGGAAATTTCGGTTCATGCGGTCGCGGCCGGCGTCGCTGCGGCGATCGTCGGCTTCGGCGGCTCATTCGCGGTCGTGTTGCAGGGCCTCAAAACGATGGGCGCCGACCCCGCGCAGCTCGCCTCCGGCCTGATGGCCGCCAGCGTCGCGATGGGCCTGTGCGGCGTCGCGCTCAGCGTTTGGAAGAGGATGCCGGTCTCCGTCGCCTGGTCGACGCCCGGCGCGGCGCTGCTGGCCACGACCCCGGCGCCGGCGGGCGGATTCGCGGTCGCGGTGGGCGCGTTCCTCGCCTGCGGCGCGCTGCTGACGCTGGCGGGCCTGTGGCGGCCGCTCGGCCGCGCGGTGGCCGCCATTCCCGCGCCGCTCGCCTCGGCGATCTTGGCTGGCGTGCTGTTCCGCATCTGCCTCGCCCCCGTGGAGGCGGCCGTCGCAACGCCCAGGCTGGCGATCCCGGTCATCCTCGTCTGGTTCGCGGTCGCCGCATGGCGGCGGCTGTGGGCGACGCCGGTGGCGGTGCTGGTCGCCGCGGCGCTGATCGTCGCCACCGCGCCATCGGGGCTCGGCGCCGCCTTCGCTTGGCCGGTCCCGGTGCTGGTGACGCCCGCCTTCGACGTCGGCGCGCTGGTCGGAATCGCCCTGCCCCTGTTCCTGGTGACGATGGCCTCGCAGAACCTTCCGGGCTTGGCGGTGCTTGACGCCAACGGCTACCGGACCGCGCCCGGCCCGCTGATAGCGACCACCGGCGCGTTCTCGCTGGTCTCCGCGCCTTTCGGCGCGCACGCGGTGAACCTCGCCGCGATCACGGCGGCGCTCTGCGCTGGGCCCGACGCCGATCCCGACCCCGCCAAGCGCTGGCAGGCCGGCGTGAGCTGCGGGCTGGCCTATGTGGCGCTGGGACTGCTGGCAGGCGTGGCGGTGGCGTTGGCCGGCGCGGCGCCGCCCGTGCTGATCGAAGCGGTGGCGGGCCTCGCCCTGCTCGGCGCGCTCGGCGCCAGCCTGCAAGCCGCGCTCGTGCCGGCGGACAGCCGCGAGGCCGCCTTGATGGCGTTTCTCGTCACCGCGTCGGGCGTGGCGATCCTCGGCATCGGAGGCGCGTTCTGGGGACTCGTCGCCGGCGGCGCGGCGTCGGGATTCGCCCGCCTCACCCGCCGGGGATGAAGGCGTCGAAGGCGGCCAGCGCCTTGGCGCGGACGGCGTCGCGTTCCATCAGGATTTCGTGGCGCGCGCCGGGAAGCGCGACCGCGGCGCCGGTCTTCATCCGGGCCATGAAGCGCTCCGTAGCGCGCGTCGACACGATGCGTTCGTCGCCCGCCGTCAACGCCAGCGTGGGCATCCGCACCGATGGCGCGAAGGCGGGGTCGGCCAACGCGTCGATCCGGGCGAAGGCGGCCGAGAGCCAGGCGATGGTCGGCCCGCCGATCGAGAGTTCGGGCGCGGCCGCCAGCGCATCGACCATGCGCGCGTAGCGGCGTTCGTCGCCCGTCAGCGGGTTGTCCTCGAAGGGCCCCGGACGCGCCGAACGGCGGCCGCCGCCGCCAGGTGCATAGGCGTCGCCCAGTCCGAGGAAGTCGAGCGTGCGGGCGAGCGCCCGCGCCGCGCCGCCGGTGGCGTCGAGCCCGTGGATGTCGATCATCGGCGCTGACAGGACGAGCCGGCGCAGCGGCAGGTCGCCCCGCCGCGCGACGTCGAGCGCGATCGCGCCGCCCATCGAATGGGCGAGGCCGAACCAGGGCTCCGGGCACGGCGTCATCGCGTCGTCGATCACCGACAGCAGATCGCGCCGGTAATCGTCGAAATCCTCGACGTGGCCCTTGCGCGGGTCGCGCAGCGCGCGGTCCGAGCCGCCCTGGCCGCGCCAGTCGAAGGTCAGCACCGCGAAGCCGCGCGCCAGCAGGTCGCCGATCGTCTCGAAATATTTCTCGATGTACTCGGAGCGGCCCTGCATCAGCAGCACGGTGCCGCGCGCGGCGCCGGGCAGCCAGCGGGCCGCGCGCAGGTTCGCGCCGTCGGGCGCGCGCACGCGCAGG
>JAGWKJ010000248.1 GCA_028865375.1 Hyphomicrobiales bacterium
TATCCGGCCAGTTACAGCGACGGCCGGTTTCCCGACCGCGCGGCGCTCGCCCTGACGAAGGGCGTTTTCCCCAGCGCCGGCCTCGCCCGCTACGAGTGGCTCAAGCACGGCACCTGCACCGGCCTCTCGCCCTACGATTATTTCACCCGCGTCAGGCGCGCCCGCATGCGCGTGACCGTCCCCGACGCGTTGCAGGCGCCCGACGGTTCGGCCGACGTCTCGCCGCGCGCGATCACGGACGCGTTCGTCGCCGCCAATCCCGGATTGACCGCCGGGGACATGTCGGTGGGTTGCCACGCCGGCGAGCTCGTCGAAGTCCGCGTGTGCCTCGACAAGTCGGCGCGGAACTTCGTCGCCTGCGACGAGGTGGCGCGCGGCACCTGCCGCACGCGTTCGATCCGCGTCGCGCCGCCGCGCTAGCTCAGGGCCGCACCGTCAGCGAATTGACGCCGAGAGCGCCGCCGAGCTTGTGCGGCGTCTGCAAGGCGCCGCCGACGGCGCCGCCGACTTCGTCCGTCAGCGTGCCGACGTCGGTATGGGCGATCGAGTTCATGTCGCGGTGGAAGCCGACCAGCGGCTTGCGCACGGCGGGAGGCAAGCGCCCGGCGAACCAAGCGAAACCGGCCACGTAGAAGATCGCGACAAGTGCGAGCAGACGCCGCATGACACCGTCCTTCCGGCCCACATTCGCCCCGAAACCCGACCATGGAACAAAAGTCTTGACGAATCGCCCTCGGTCCCTCGCCAAAGGCGCTAAGGTTCCGTCAACGGTTCGGTTGCCATGAACTATCGCCACGCTTTCCACGCCGGCAATTTCGCCGACGTGTTCAAGCATGCGCTGCTGGCGCGCGCGCTCGTGCATTTGGCGGCCAAGCCGACGCCCCTGCTGTACTTGGACACTCACGCCGGCCGCGGTTCCTATGACCTTTCGGCGGACGCGCCGTCGCGCACGCTCGAATGGCGGTTCGGCCTTGCGCGCGCTTGCGCGGCGCTGGAGACCGCCCCGCCCGAAGTCGCCCGCTTGCTCGTGCCCTGGCGCGACGCGGTGGGCGCGCTGGACGCCGACGGCCGGCCGGTCGCGCCCTATCCGGGCTCGCCGTCGCTGGCGGCGCGGCTGTTGCGACCCCAAGATCGCATCGTCGCCTGCGAGTTGCATCCGGAGGACGGCGCTGCGCTCGCGGCGGTGCTGCGCGGCGACCGACGGGCGCAGGTGCGCGCGGATGACGGTTACCGCGCGCTCGGCGCGCTCGTGCCGCCGCCCGAACGACGCGGCCTCGTACTGGTCGATCCGCCGTTCGAGGCCACCGACGAATTCGCCGCCATGGAGCGCGCCGTCCTGCGCGCGCATCGCAAATGGCCGACCGGCGCCTACCTGCTCTGGCATCCGCTGAAGGACCGGGTCGCCGCCGACGCGCTCGCCCGCACGGTGCTGGCGGCCTCGCCCAAGCGGCTGGTGCGCGCGACGCTCGACGTGGGGCCGGGCGAGGGCCTGCGAGCGACCGGGCTGCTCACGATCAACCCGCCCTTCACCTTCGCCGACGAGGCACGCGTCATCCTCCCGTTCCTCGCCCGCGCCATGGGCGCGCCGGGCGCCTGGACCTGCGAAATCCTCGCCGACGCCTGAACCCGCGCCGGCCGAATTCGCGCTTGCACGGTTCGCCGAATTGCTGCATAGCGACGCCGCGCCGGAGACGGCGTTCGGATGCGGGTGTAGCTCAGGGGTAGAGCACGACCTTGCCAAGGTCGGGGTCGAGGGTTCGAATCCCTTCGCCCGCTCCAATTTTCTTCCACGGCGATCACGACATGTTCCGCCCGCGGGCGGACTGCGGCGCCGTCCTCACTCCAGCGCGATCGCCGCGACCAGCCGGCCGTAATCCGCCTCGCCGCGATGCGTGGCGCGGCGGAAGCTGAAGAACTCGTCGGGCTCCGCATAAGTGTCGCGACCGAGGTTCGTCGCCGAAGCGACCCCGGCGCGCTCCAGCCGCCGCAGGATGAAGTCCGGCAGGTCGAACTGGTAGCGCTCGGGCCGCGCGCCGTCGTCGAACAGGTCGGCGGCGGAGGAATCGGCTTCGAGGAAGCGCGCGCGGAACGCCGCGTCGACCTCGTAGGACTTGCGCGCGATCATGGGTCCGAGCGCCACGTGCACGTCGCCTGCGCGCGCGCCGAGCCCCTCCATCGCGCGCAAAGTCGCTTCGACCGCGCCGCCGAGCGCGCCACGCCAGCCGGCATGGGCGGCGGCGATCACGCCCGCGCGCGGATCGTGGAACAGCAGGATGCCGCAATCGGCGCCGGTGACGCCGAGCGCGAGGCCGGGCGTGGCGGTGGCCAACCCGTCACAGCGCGGGCGGGCGTCTGGGCGCCAAGGCGCGGACACCGCGAGCGCGTCGGTTGAGTGCACTTGATAGGGCACCAGCAGGCTTTCGGCCGCGACGCCGAGCGCGGCGGCCATGCGGGCGCGGTTTTGCGCGACCGCCGCCGGTTCGTCGCGCGAGCCCACGCCGCCGTTGAGGCTGCCGTAAACGCCCTCCGAGACGCCGCCCCGCCGCGTGAAGAACGCGTGGCGCGCGCCGGGCCTTGCGAGATTTGCGGCGGCGAGGAACGGCGGATGCAGGGGATGCAGGGGAGCGTCGGTCATGTCGCCTCGAAGCCGGGCGGCGCGGCGAGGCCCGGCTGGGTCGCGCAGAACGCCTTGAACAGCGCGCCCATCTCGCCGGGTTCGCTTCCCACGAGCCGCCGCAGCGCGGCGAGGATGCCGCGGCGCTGGCCCTCGTCGGCGCCGCGCATCAGCGATTGCGCGCGCTCGCCGATCCCGAGCTCGCGCAGGAACGCGCCCTGCGTCACCGGGCCGAACGTCTTGCAGCCGCTGGCGCGCGCCGTGCGCGCGAGCGCGGCGAAATCGACGTGCGCGGTCAGGTCCGCGAGGCCGGGCTCGGCGAGCGGATCGACGAAGCGGTGCGCGCGCACCGCTTGCAGCGTCTCGCCGATCGCGGTCTCCGAATGGCCGTAGTCGATGGCGAGCAGCGCGCCGCCTTCGCGCGCGACCCGCCGCCCGAGCGCCGCCATCGCGGCATGCGAGCGCGCCGCGATCTCGAGCACCGCGCCCGTTTCGGCCTCGACGCGCAGCGACGGTTCCACCCTGCCGCCGGGCGTGAAGGCGAACCCGCCGTCGTGAGCGTGCGTCACCATCCGTTCGCGCCAGCCGTCGACCGCGCGCACGTATTGGCGCACCGGCAGCGCGTCGAAGAACTCGTTGGCGACGAAGATCGCGGGGCCGCCCGGCACGTCCTCGATCCGTTCGTGCCATTGCACCGGCGCCGACGCGCCGGCCAATGAGGCCTGCTGCGCGCGCCGGAGCGACGGCGAGGTCTCGACCATCCGCACGTCGAGCGCCTCGAAGATCTCGGGCGCGATGCTCAGCGCGCGCAGCAGGTCGGCCATCAGCGTGCCGCGGCCGGGCCCGAGCTCGACGAGGCGCAGCCGCCGAGGCGCGCCGAGCGCCGCCCACATCGAGAGCGTCCAGACGCCCAGCAATTCGCCGAACATCTGGCTGATCTCGGGCGCGGTGACGAAATCGCCGGCCGCGCCGAACGGATCGCGCGTCATGTAATAGCCGAAGGTCGGATCGCCGAGCGCGCAATCCATGAAGGTCTCGACCGAGACGGG
>JAGWKJ010000013.1 GCA_028865375.1 Hyphomicrobiales bacterium
CGTCGCCGGCGACCAGAACAAGGAAGCCGCCCGCGCGCTCGGCATCAGCCCGCGGACGGTCGAGATCCACCGCGCCAACATCCTGCGCAAGACCGGCGCGCGCGGGCTCGCCGACCTCGTGCGCGCGGCCATGGGCGGGGAAGGCCGGCGGCCGTGAAAGCACGCATTGACGAATGTCATGGCGGCCGCGGCCGCGCGCCAGCAACGTCGGCGCCGTGTTGGACTTCCTGCCGATGCCCGGCGTGATCTTCATCCTCGAGGACGACGAGGCGGTGCGCGATTCGCTCCGCCTGCTGCTCGAATCGCGGGCCTACGAAGTGCGCGCCTTCGCCACGGGCGAAGACTTCCTCGCCCGCGCGGAGCTCGCCGCGGGCGATTGCGTCGTGCTCGACTACGACCTGCCGGGCGTCGACGGCGTCGCGGTCCTGGCTCGCCTGCGCGAGCGAGGCTTCGCCAAGCCGGTGGTGTTCGTCAGCGGCCGCGCCGACGGCGACGTGCGCGCCGCCGCCGCCCGCCTCGACGCACGCGCGTTTTTCGACAAGCCGGTGCCGAGCGAGGCCCTGCTGGCGGCGCTCGCCGAGGCGGTCGGCGAACGGCCGCGTCCGCGGACGGGGCCGCGGCCGCCCGTTCAATAGGCGATGCGCGCGACCGAACGCAGCTCTTCGGGCGTCGTCGTCGGATAGCCGAAGAACTCCAGATAGGCCGGGATCTGCTCGAACAGCATGTCGGCGCCCACCTGCGTCGCGCAGCCGCGCTCGCGCGCCGCGGCGAGGAAGGGCGTGACCTCGGTCTTCATCACCACTTCGCCCACGAAGGTCGTCGGCGCGATGCGGGAGACGTCCGCGGGCAGCGGATCCCCGTCCTTCATGCCGAGCGGGGTCGCGTTGACGACGACGTCGAAGCCGGCGGGATCCTTCGAGCCGGTGCGCACGCGCAAGGCCGGATATTCCGCGCGCAGGCGGCCCGCGAGCCCCTCCATCGAGGCCGCGGCCGGATCGAACAGCGCGAGCTCGCCGACCCCGGACGCCGCGAGCGAGGCGGCGATCGCCGAGCCGACCCCGCCGGCCCCGATCACGAGCGCGCTCGCGCCCTTCAGCGCCCGCCCCTTGCGCAGCACGCCGCGCACGAAGCCCTCGCCGTCGAACATGTCGCCTTCGAGCGCTCCGTCGGGTCCCGGCCGCACGGCGTTGCAGGCGCCGGCGACCTTCACCGTCTTGGTGGCGCGACCGAGAAGGGAGACGACGTTCGTCTTGTGGGGCATCGTGATCAGCGCGCCAGCGATGTTGGTCAGGCGGAACAACCGACGCAGCAACTCGGGAAAGTCCTCCGGCTTCGACCCCATCGGCACCACGACCGCATCGATGCCGCGGCTCTCGAACCACGGATTGTAGATCATCGGCGCCTTGAAGCTCTCGGTCGGCACGCCGAGATGCGCGATCAGCCTCGTCGTACCGCGGATCATGGTTGGGCCTTCTTGGCGTCGAGCAGGCGCGCCATCCGGCGCAGCGCGAGCGGATAGCCCTGCGTGCCGCAGCCGGCGATCACCGCGTCCGCGCGCATCGACACGAAGGAGCGATGGCGAAACTCCTCGCGCTTGTGGACTTGCGATATGTGGACCTCGATCACCGGGCCGTCGAACGCGTTCAGCGCGTCGAGCAGCGCCACCGAGGTATGCGTGAAGGCCGCCGGGTTGATGACGATTCCGCCCGCCTTGTCCCGCGCCTCGTGGATCCAATCGATCAGCTCGTATTCGCGGTTGGATTGGCGGAACGCGATCTCCACGCCGAGCTCGGCGGCGGCGGCGCGGCAGTCGCGCTCGACGTCCGCCAGCGTTTCGGCGCCGTAGATCTCGGGCTGGCGCTTGCCCAGCAAATTGAGGTTGGGTCCGTTGAGCACGTAGACGAGGCGCGACATCGGCGTATTTTCCGGGTTCGGCGGCGGGCCGCGGCGGTCGCGCCGTGGCCGGTCGATTCTCTACAGCCTCGGGCCGCCGTCCGACAATCGGGGCGCCGCGATTCCAAGCCCAAGCGTGGCGCGGTCCCGCCCTTGGTGTAAACCGGCGCGGCGGCCGCCGGCCGCCTGGCTTGGAATGAACCGTGATCGACGACCGCGCGGCGGCGACCCCGCCCGAAGACCTCGAAATCCTCGTCCACGGAGAACGGCGCGGACGCAAGGCGCAGCTTCGCCTGTGGCTGCGGATGCTCTCCATCACCAAGCTGGTCGGCCAGGAAATCCGCCGCCGGTTGCGCGTCGAGTTCGACGCGACGCTGCCCCAGTTCGACCTGCTCGCCCAACTCGACCGCGAACCGGCCGGGCTCCGGCTCGGCGACCTGTCGCGGCGCGCGATGGTCACCAACGCCAACGTCACCGGCCTGGCCGAGCGGCTCGAAGCGGACGGGCTGGTCGAACGTGCGCCGCTGGACGGCGACCGCCGCGTCGTCGTCGCGAGGCTGACGCCACTCGGCCGCGCCCGCTTCGGGGCGATGGCCAAGGCCCACGAAGGCTGGCTGCGCGAGCTGATGGGCGACGTCGACGAAGCGACGCTCGACGACGCGCTGCGCCTGCTCGGGGCGGTGAAGGCGTCTGCGACGCGCAAACTCGGCCCGCCCGATGGCCGCCCCGACGCTTGACGCCGCCGTCGAACATGGTATTTTAAGCTTAAAATAACGGGTCGGCGCGGGCTTGGCGACGGGAGGGACGGATGCGCATCGTCTGCGTCGGCGGCGGGCCGGCCGGCCTCTATTTCGCGCTACTGATGAAGAAGCGCCGGCCCGGCGACCGCATCTCGGTCGTCGAACGCAACCGGCCCTACGACACGTTCGGCTGGGGGGTCGTGTTTTCAGACGCCATGATGGCCGCGATGCGCAAGGCCGACCCCCAAAGCGCGGAGGAGGTCGAGGGCGCGTTCAACCATTGGGACGACATCGAGCTCGCCTTCAAGGGCGAGCGGCTGCGCACGACCGGCCACGGCTTCGTGGGCATCGGCCGCAAGCGCCTGCTCAACATCCTGCAACGCCGCTGCGAGGCGCTGGGCGTCGAACTCGTGTTCGAGCGCGACGTGGAAGGCGACCACGAATTCCCGGACGCCGACCTCGTGGTCGCCTCGGACGGCGTCAATTCCAAGATCCGCCGCCGCCACGAGGGCGCATTCCGGCCCGACCTTCTGGTGCGGCCCAACCGCTACATCTGGCTAGGCACCAAGAAGGCGTTCGACGCCTTCACGTTCGACTTCCGGCGCACCGAACACGGCTGGTTCCAGGCGCACGTCTACAAATTCGACGCCGACACTTCGACCTTCATCGTCGAGACGACGGAAGAGGCCTACCTCGCCCACGGCCTAGACGCGCTCGACCAAGACGGCTCGATCGCCTTCTGCGAGAGCCTGTTCGCCGAGACGCTCGGCGGCGCGCGGCTGATGACCAACGCGCGCCACCAGCGCGGGTCCTCATGGCTCAATTTCAACCGCCTCGTGTGCGGCTCGTGGCGGCATTTCAACGGCAATTCGCATGTCGTCCTGATGGGCGACGCCGCCCATACCGCGCATTTCGCCATCGGATCGGGCACCAAGCTCGCGCTCGACGACGCCATCGAGCTCGCCGGCCGCTTCGGACCCAGCGAACCGGGCCGCGACCGGATCGGGGCGATCCTGGCCGGCTACGAAGAGGTCCGGCGCGTCGACGTCGCGCGCATCCAGAACGCCGCGCGCAACGCCATGGAATGGTTCGAGGTCGTCGGCCGCCGTTACGCCGACCGGATGGAACCCGACCAGTTCTTCTACTCGATGCTGACCCGCTCCCAGCGCGTCGGCCACGAAAACCTGCGGCTGCGCGACGGCGCATGGCTCGACGGCTACGAACGCCGCTTCGCGCGCCGCGCCGGCGCCGCGACGCCCGACGCCGAGCGGCCGCCGCCGCCGATGCTCACCCCGTTCCGCGTCCGCAGGACGGCCTTGGACAACCGCGTCGTCGTATCGCCGATGGCCATGTATTCGGCCAAGGACGGGCTGGTCGACGACTTCCACCTCGCCCACATCGGCGCGCGCGCGATGGGGGGCGCCGGCCTCGTGTTCGCCGAGATGACCTGCCCGTCGCCGGAGGCGCGGATCACGCCCGGATGCCTCGGCCTATGGAACGACGAGCAGGCGCGCGGATTCCGTCGCCTCGCCGACCTCGTCCATTCGGCCGGGCGCGCGAAGTTCGGGATCCAGCTCGGCCATTCCGGCCGCAAGGGCTCGACGCGCGTGGCGTGGGAGGGCGGCGACGGACCGCTCGAAAGCGGCGGCTGGCCGCTGATCTCGGCTTCGCCCGTTCCCTATCTGCCCGACGGCCAGGTCCCGCGCGCGATGACCCGGATCGACATGGACCGCGTGCGCGACGAGTTCGTCGCCGCCACGCGTCGCGCCGCCGCCGCCGGCGCGGATTGGCTGGAGCTGCATTGCGCGCACGGCTATCTGCTGTCGAGTTTCCTCTCCCCGCTGACCAACCGCCGCGACGACGAATACGGCGGCGGCCACGAGGGTCGCGCACGCTATCCGCTTGAAGTTTTTCGCGCCGTCCGCGCCGCCTGGCCCGAGGACAGGCCGATCTCGGTGCGGCTGTCGTGCCACGACTGGACTCCCGGCGGAAACGAGCCGGAGGACGCGCTGGTCTTCGCGCGCATGTTCAAGCAGGCCGGCGCCGACGTGATAGACTGTTCGTCGGGGCAAGTCTGGAAAGGCGACGAGCCGGTCTATGGCCGCATGTACCAGACGCCCTTCGCCGACCTGATCCGCAACGAGGCCGGCATTCCCACCATCGCGGTGGGCGCGATCTCGGAGGCCGACCACGTCAATTCGATCGTCGCGGCCGGCCGCGCGGACCTGTGCGCGATCGCCAGGCCCCACCTCGCCGATCCCGCCTGGACGATCCACGAAGCGGCCAAGATCGGCGCAGCGACGCCGTGGCCCAAGCAATATGCGTCGGCGAAGGGGCAATACGAGGCCAATCTCGCGCGCGCCGCGACCTCCGCGGGAGCGGCGAGATGAGCGACCCTTCGGCGATGCGGGCCGCCAAGCGCCCCTTCAGGGGCCATCGCGCGGGCAATTTCCGCTTCGAGACCGACGCCGACGGCCGCGTCGCCACCGTCACGCTCGACCGGCCCGAGCGCAAGAACCCGCTGACCTTCGAGAGCTACGCCGAGCTCCGCGACCTGTTCCGCGACCTCGCCTTCGCCTCCGACGTGCGAGCGATCGTGCTGCGCGGCGCGGGCGGCAACTTCTCCTCGGGCGGCGACGTGTTCGAAATCATCGAACCGCTGACCCGGATGGCGACGCCCGACCTGCTCGCCTTCACGCGCATGACCGGCGAGGTCGTCAAGGCGATGCGCCGCTGTCCGCAACCCATCGTGGCCGCGGTCGAGGGCGTCTGCGCGGGCGCGGGAGCGATCCTTGCGATGGCGTCCGACCTCCGGCTGGCGACGCCCGACGCCAAGACCGCGTTCTTGTTCGCGCGCGTCGGGCTGGCCGGCGCCGACATGGGCGCGTGCGGCATCCTCCCGCGCATCGTCGGCCAGGGCCGCGCGACGGAACTGCTGTTCACGGGCCGCGCGATGGGCGCGCAGGAGGGCCTCGACTGGGGCTTCTACAACGCGCTGCACGAGCCCGCGCGGATCGGCGACGAGGCGCACGCGCTCGCCCGCTCGCTGGCGGACGGGCCGGCATTCGCCCATTCCATGACCAAGACGATGCTCGGCCAAGAATGGGCGATGGGCCTCGAAGAACTGATCGAGGCCGAGGCGCAAGCGCAGGCGATCTGCATGACGACGGGCGATTTCCGCCGCGCCTTCGAGGCCTTCGCGGCCAAGCGCAAGCCCGTTTTCGAGGGCGCTTGATGCGCCCGCCCGCCCCGCCATCCCCGCGCGACTGGCTCGATTGGCCGTTCTTCGAGCCGCGCCACCGCGCGCTCTGCGAACGGCTCGACGCCTTCGTCGCCTCGCCCGCGCTGGGCGCGATCGACCATTCCGACGCCGACGCCTCCTGCCGCGCGCTCGTGCGGGCGCTGGGCGAAGCGGGCCTATTGGAGGCGGCCGTCGCGCCGCCGGAGAGCGGCGCCGAAGGAATCGACTCCCGGTCCGTCTGCCTCGCGCGCGAAACCTTGGCGCGCGCCGACGGGCTCGCCGATTTCGCCTTCGCGATGCAGGGGCTGGGCTCCGGCCCGATCGCGGTGGCGGGTTCGCCGGAGCTCAAGGCGACCGTGCTGCCGAAGACGCGTTCGGGCGAATGGATCGCGGCCTTCGCGCTGTCCGAGAGCGACGCGGGATCGGACGTGGCGGCGCTCGCCTGCGCGGCGCGGCGCGACGGAGGTCACTGGCGGCTGGACGGCGAGAAGACGTGGATCTCGAACGGCGGCATCGCCGACGTGTACGTCGCGTTCGCGCGCACCGGCGAGGCGCCCGGCGCGCGCGGCATCTCGGCGTTCGTCGTCCATCCCGACGACCCCGGCTTCTCGGTCGCGGAGCGGATCGAGACGATGGCGCCCCATCCGCTGGCGACGCTGCGCTTCGATGGGTGCCGCGTGCCGGCCTCCCGCATGGTCGGCACGCCGGGCGAGGGCTTCAAGGTCGCGATGCGCACGCTCGACGTGTTCCGCGCGTCGGTCGCCGCCGCCGCGCTCGGCTTCGCGCGGCGCGCGCTCGACGAGGCGCTCGACCACGCCGTCTCGCGCCGCATGTTCGGCGGCGCGCTCGCCGACCTGCAACTCACCCAGGCCGCGTTCGGCGACATGGCGACGGAGATCGACGCCGCCGCCCTTCTGACCTACCGCGCCGCTTGGCGGCGCGACGTGCAGCGCCTGCCCACCACCCGCGAGGCGGCGATGGCGAAGATGGCGGCCACGGAATCGGCGCAGCGCGTGATCGACCGCGCGTTGCAGGCGTTCGGCGGCCGCGGCGTCGTGCAAGGCGAGATCGTCGAACGGCTTTACCGGGAGATCCGCGCGCTGCGCATTTACGAGGGCGCGACGGAAGTGCAAAAACTCATCGTCGCCCGCGAACTCCTGAAGTCCCGCCGAAAGGACCCCGCCCCGTGAGCAAGCCCTCCTTCGACTGGTCCGATCCGTTCCGCATCGACGAGCAGCTGACCTCCGAGGAGCGGATGGTGCGCGACACCGCGCGCGCCTATGCCCGGGACAAGCTCGCGCCGCGCGTGCTGAAGGCGTTCCGCGAGGAGAGCGCCGACCCGGCGGTGTTCCGCGAGATGGGCGAACTCGGCCTGCTGGGCGCGACGGTCTCGCCCGAGCACGGCGGCGCCGGGCTGGGCTATGTCGCCTACGGCCTGATCGCGCGCGAAGTGGAGCGGATCGATTCCGGCTATCGCTCGATGATGAGCGTGCAATCCTCGCTGGTGATGGTCCCCATCGAGGCCTTCGGCTCGCCCGCGCAGAAGGCGAAATGGCTGCCAAAGCTGGCGGCGGGCGAGGCGATCGGCTGCTTCGGCCTCACAGAGCCCGACCACGGGTCCGATCCCGGCTCGATGGTCACGCGCGCCAGGAAGGTCGCCGGAGGCTACGCCCTGACCGGGACGAAGACGTGGATCAGCAACGCGCCGTTCGCCGACCTGTTCGTCGTCTGGGCGAAGACCGACGACGGCGCGATCCGCGGCTTCCTGCTCGAAAAGGGCCAGCCCGGCCTGTCCGCGCCGGCCATCCACGGCAAGGTCGGCCTGCGCGCGTCGGTCACCGGGCAGATCGTCATGGACGAAGTCTTCGCGCCCGACGACGCCATGCTGCGGGGCGTCTCGGGCCTCAAGGGTCCCTTCACCTGCCTCAACTCGGCGCGCTTCGGCATCGCTTGGGGAGCGCTGGGCGCCGCCGAAGATTGCTACGCGACCGCGCGGCAATATACGCTCGACCGCAAGCAGTTCGGCCGGCCCTTGGCGGCCAACCAGCTGATCCAGAAAAAGCTCGCCGACATGGCCACCGAGATCGCGCTGGGGCTCCAGGCGTGCCTGCGGCTCGGCCGCATGAAAGAGGCGGGCGAGGCGCCCGTCGAGCTGACGTCGATCGTGAAGCGAAATTCCTGCGGCAAGGCGCTCGACGTCGCGCGCGCGGCGCGCGACATGCTCGGCGGCAACGGCATATCCGACGAATTCGGCGTGGCGCGCCATCTCGTCAACCTCGAGGTCGTGAACACCTACGAGGGCACGCACGACGTCCACGCGCTGATCGTGGGCCGGGCGATCACCGGCATCCAGGCGTTCGCGAATTGAGCGCGGCGAACGCACCGGCCGCTCGCGCGGCGCTGGAGGCGATCCTGCCCGACGGTTGGGAGCGGCCGAAGGGCTATGCCAACGGCATGGCGGGCGAGGGGCGCTTCGTCTTCGTCGGCGGCCAGATCGGCTGGAACGCGCGCTGCGAGTTCGAGACGGACGATTTCGTGGCCCAGCTCCGGCAGGCGCTGGACAACGTGCTCGCCGTCGTCCGCAAGGCGGGCGGCGGCCCCGAGCACGTCGCGTCCATGACGTGGTACCTCGTCGACCGGCGCGACTATCTCGCCGCGCTCGCCGCCGTCGGCCGGGTCTGGCGCGAGGTCATGGGCCGGAACTATCCCGCGATGGCGGTGGTCGAGGTGACGGCGCTGATGGAGCCGCGCGCGAAGGTCGAAGTGCAGGCGGTCGCGTTGCTGCCGGTGGCGCGATGACGACGGACGCGCGCGCCGGCGCGATCGTGCCGGCGATGGACTATGCGGACTACCTGAAGCTCGACGCGCTGCTGGCCGCGCAAACGCCGCTGACCGGCGCGCACGACGAGATGCTGTTCATCGTCCAGCACCAGACCTCCGAGCTCTGGATGAAGCTCGCGATCCGCGAGCTGCGCGAGGCGACGCGGCTGGTGGCGGCCGACGACCTGCAACCGGCGTTCAAGCTGCTGGCGCGCGTGGCGCGGATCTTCGAGCAGCTCAATTCGGCGTGGGACGTGCTGCGCACGATGACGCCCAGCGACTACACGGCGTTCCGCGACGGATTGGGCGGTTCCTCGGGCTTCCAGTCGTTCCAATACCGGCTGATCGAGTTCCTGTGCGGCAACAAGTCGGCCGCGCTGCTGCGCTGGCACGACCGCCGGCCGGCGGCGCGCGCGGAGCTCGAAGCCGCGCTGGCCGCGCCGGGCGTCTACGACGAGACGATCCGCCTGCTGGCGCGGCGCGGGTTCGCGATCGCCGCGGGCGCGCTCGACCGCGACTTCGCGGCGCCGCGCGAGCCCGACGCGACGGTCCTGGCCGCGTGGCGCGCGGTCTACCGCGACCCGCGCGCGCATTGGGAACTCTACGAGCTCGCCGAGAAGCTCGTCGACTTCGAGGATTATTTCCGCCGCTGGCGGTTCAACCACGTGACGACCGTCGAGCGCGTGATCGGCTTCAAGCGCGGCACCGGCGGCACGGCGGGCGTCCAATACCTGCGCAAGATGCTGGAGACCGTGCTGTTCGACGAACTCTGGCGCGTGCGGTCCGAGCTGTGACCCGCGCGCCGACGGAGGCCCCATGACCGATTTCGCGCGCACCAAGGCCTTGTTCGCGATCCCCGATGGCGTCGTCTATCTCGACGGCAATTCGCTCGGGCCGCCGTTGCGCGGCGTCGCGGCGCGGCTGTCGCGCGTGGTGGAGGAGGAATGGGGCGGCGACCTGATCCGCGCCTGGAACACGCGGGGCTGGATGGCGATGCCCGCCGCGTCGGGCGACCGGATCGCGCGCTTGATCGGCGCCCCGGCGGGCTCGGTGACGATGGGCGACACGCTCTCGATCAAGGTCTTCCAAGCGCTCGCCGCGGCATTGGCGATGCGGCCGGACCGGCGCGTCATCCTCTCCGACACGGGCAATTTCCCGACCGACCTCTACATGGCGCAGGGGTTGATCGGCCTGAAGGACGCCGGCTACCGCTTGGTGACCGTCGCGCCGGAGAACGTCGAGGCGGCGCTCGACGACACGGTGGCCGCGATGATGCTCACCGAGGTCGATTATCGCACCGGCCGCCTGCACGACATGGCGCGCCTGACCCGCGCCGCGCACCGGGCCGGCGCGGTCGCGATCTGGGACCTCGCCCATTCGGCCGGCGCCCTGCCGGTCGGGATCGCCGAACACGACGCCGAATTCGCGGTCGGCTGCACCTACAAATACCTCAACGGCGGACCTGGCGCGCCGGCCTTCATCTATGTCCGGCCGGATCTCGCGGCGGCGGCGCGCCCCGCGCTGTCCGGCTGGATCGGCCACGCGGCGCCGTTCGCTTTCGAGCCCGGCTATCGGCCGGCCCCCGGGGTCGAGCGGATGCGGGTGGGCACGCCGCCGATCTTGGCGCTGGCGGCGCTCGACGCCGCGCTCGACGCGTTCGACGGCGTGGACATGGCCGACGTGCGACGACGTTCGATCGAGCTTTCGGGGGCGTTCGTGGCGGCGGTCGCGCGCGCCGCGCCGGGCCTCGAACTCGCGAGCCCGCGCGATCCCGCCGCGCGCGGATCGCAGGTCTCGTTCCGTCACCCGCAGGCCTATGCCGTGATGCAGGCGCTGATCGAGCGCGGCGTGATCGGCGACGTGCGCGCGCCCGACGTGCTGCGCTTCGGCTTCGCGCCGCTCTATCTCGACCTCGACGACGCGGAGCGGGGCGCGGCGATCCTCGGCGAAATCCTCGCGTCCGGCGCTTGGCGCGAGCCGCGATTCTCGGTCCGGGCCGCGGTGACGTGAATGCGCCGGGCGCCGTCGCGGCGTCCGGCGGCCGACGCTTCGATCCAGGGCGGCCCGCGCGACGGGCCGTCCATTTCGCTCCGGGAGGAACGGCCATGCTCGGTCCCAGCGGTCACCTCGACACGTTCGCGCGCGACAACCTGCCGCCGCCCGGCGATTGGCCGGACTTGCCCCTGGGCGACCTCGCCTATCCGGAATGGCTCAACGCCGGCGTCGAGCTCACCGACCGCATGGTCGAGCGCGGCTTCGGCGATCGCGTCGCGCTGATCGGCCACGGTCGCCGGCGCACCTATCGCGAGCTGGCCGACTGGACCGACCGCATCGCGCGCGCGCTCGTCGAGGATCACGGCTTGCGTCCGGGCGAGCGCGTGCTGATCCGGTCCGCCAACAACCCGGCGATGGTCGCCTGCTGGCTGGCCGCCACCAAGGCCGGAGCGGTCGTCGTAAACACCATGCCGATGCTGCGCGCGGGCGAACTGACGCAGGTCGTCGACAAGGCGCGCATCCGGCTCGCGTTGTGCGACTCCCGCCTGCTCGGCGAGCTCGAAGCCTGCGCCAAGGCGAGCGCGCATCTCGCGCGCGTGATCGCCTTCGACGGCACCGCGAACCATGCGGCCGAGCTCGACGAGGCGGCGCTCGGCAAGCGGCCGGGTTTCGTCGCCGCGCGCACCGGACGCGACGACGTGGCGCTGCTCGGCTTCACGTCGGGCACCACCGGCGAGCCCAAGGCCACCGCGCATTTCCACCGCGACCTGCTGATCGTCGCCGATTCCTACGCACGCGACGTGCTGGCGCCGACGCCCGACGACGTGTTCGTCGGATCGCCGCCGCTCGCCTTCACCTTCGGGCTCGGCGGGCTGGCGATCTTTCCGCTCCGTTTCGGCGCGTCGGCCGCGCTCCTCGAACAGGCGACGCCGGCCAACCTGATCGCGATCATCGCGGAATATCGCGCCACCGTCTGCTTCACCGCGCCCACCGCCTATCGCGTCATGCTGCAGGCGATGGAGGAGGGCGCCGACCTCTCCTCGCTGCGCGCGGCGATCTCGGCGGGCGAGACGCTGCCCGCGCCGATCCACGACGCCTGGGTCGCGCGCACCGGCAAGCCGATCCTCGACGGCATCGGGTCGACGGAGCTGCTGCACATCTTCATCTCGAACCGGTTCGGCGATTCCGCGCCCGACCGGACGGGCACGCCCGTGCGCGGCTACGAGGCGCGGGTCGTCGACGGCGACATGAACGAGGTTCCGCGCGGGACGCAAGGCGCGCTGGCGGTGCGCGGCCCCACCGGCTGCCGCTACCTCGCCGACCCGCGCCAGCGCAAATACGTGCGGAACGGCTGGAATCTCACCGGCGACACGTTCGTGCAGGACGAGGCCGGCTATTTCCATTTCGTCGCGCGCAGCGACGGCATCATCGTCTCGTCGGGATACAACGTCGCCGGGCCCGAGGTGGAGGCCGCGCTCCTGTCGCACCCGCTGGTCAGGGAATGCGCCGTCGTCGGCCGCAGAGACGAGGCGCGCGGCGAGATCGTGGAGGCCCATGTCGTGCTGGCCGAGGGCGCGCCGCGCGACGAGGCGACGGTCAAGGCGCTGCAGGACCACGTCAAGGCGACCATCGCTCCCTACAAATATCCCCGCGCCGTCGTGTTCCGCGACGCGCTGCCCAAGACGCCGTCGGGCAAGGTGCAGCGCTACAGGCTCAAGGACGGCTGAGGCGCCGGGCGCGCGCGCAGTGCCCGCGCGACGTCGACGACCGCGCCGACAGCGATCACCGCCGTCATCGCGGCCCAGCGCAGGTGGAATTCGGGCCGGTCGAAATTGAAATTGTAGAGCCAGAACCCGGTCGTCATCATCGCGAACGCGGTCCACGATCCGCACAGCACGAAAAACGGATAGGCGAGCGCGAAATACCACGGAAAGACCGGCGTCAGCAGGAACAGCAGCCCGATCGACAGCGTCCCGGCCTCGCCGATCCGCGTCCGGAGGTCGCGGTCGCGGCGCGACAGCATGAAGGCGATCGCCGCCGCGAGGAGCCCGACGACCCCGGCCAGGAACGCCGCGTTGATCCACGCCGGCGCGCCGAACTTGAGCGCCAGATACGGAAACAGGAAGCCCCTGCCGCTGTCGAGCCGGAGCTGGTGGACGTAGCCGGGCAGGAATCCGAGCACGCCCCCGCCGCCCAGCAGCACTGGCGCATAGGACAGCGCCGCCACGGCCAGCACGAACGCGGGCAGGCGCCAATCGAAGGGCCGCCAGACGGCGGGAAACCAAAGCGCGCCATAGGGCTTCGTCAGCGCGCCCAGCGCCATCGACAGGCCGCCGCGATAGGGCCGGCCCGCCGCCTCGCCCCACGCGACGCCCGCGACCAACAGTCCCAGCATCGCTGCGTCGACATGGCCGTTGTTGGCGAATTCCCAGATCGGCGCCGGGTGCCAGAGATAGGCGAGGATCCATTCGCGCCGGACGTCGAGCCGCTTCATCAGCGACAACAGGCCCGCGACCGCGAGCGCCTCGAAGCCGAGCATCGCGACGCGCATCATCGTCACGCCCTGCCCAGCGAGGTCGATCAGCGCGAACAGCCCGACGGCGACCGGCGGATAATTGGCGACCGCGAGCTCCTTCTGGTTCACCAGCGGATAGATCGCCCGGTCGCGAAGGTAGGCGAGCGCGGGATCGGCCGGCACGTGCAGGTAGGGGTTGAAGCCGTTCAGCACCAACCGGCCGTCCCAGACATAGCGATAGGCGTCGATCGACAGCAAGGGAATCTGGACCAGCGCGCCGAGCCGCAGCGCGATCGCGCCGCCGAAGACGAGCGCCATCGTCGCCCGGCCGGGATTGGCCATCGCGATGCGCGCGGCACCGAGCGCCAGCGCCGCTTGGACCAGCGTCGCGCCGTAGAGCGCCAGATCGGAGTTCCAGCGCGCCCAGCTTTCGACGCCGAGCAGCGCCGCGCAACACAGGAGTGCGCCGACGAGCGCGGCGATGGAGGTGATACGGTTCAAGGCAGGGCTCCGACGGCGGGCGCAGGCCCATAGCCGGCCGCGCGCGGGTGACGCAACGCCGGGTACGCCGCCCCGGCTTCAGGCCGTCGTCGTCCGCCTCAGCCCGAGCCGCTCCTCCACCGCCAGCCGCATCAGGTATTTCTGCGCCTTGCCGGTGACCGTCATCGGAAAGGCGTCCACGAACTCGACGTAGCGCGGCACCTTGTTGTGCGCGATCCGCCCGTCGCAGAACGCGCGCAGCTCCTCGGCCGTCATGGCCTCGCCCGCCCGCAGGCGGACCCAGGCGCAGAGCTCCTCGCCGTAACGATCGTCGGCGACGCCGAACACCTGCACGTCCTGCACCTTGGGGTGCTTGTGCAGGAATTCCTCGACCTCGCGCGGATAGACGTTTTCGCCGCCGCGGATCACCATGTCCTTGATGCGCCCCACGACGTTGCCGTAGCCGTCGGCGTCTATGGTGGCGATGTCGCCGGTGTGCATCCAGCCGCCGGCGTCGACCGCCTCCGCCGTGCGCCCGGGCTCGCCCCAATAGCCCAGCATCACCGAATAGCCGCGCGTGCACAATTCGCCGGGGACGCCGCGCGGCACGACGCGGCCCCGCGGGTCGATCACCTTCACCTCGACGTGGGGATGCACGCGGCCGATCGTCGTGACGCGGCGCTCCAACGAATCCGCGCCCGAGCTCTGGAAGCTCACCGGGCTCGTCTCGGTCATGCCGTAGGCGATCGTCACGCCGGCCATGTGCATCCGGTCGACGACGTTGCGCATCGTCTCGATCGGGCACGGCGCGCCCGCCATGATGCCGGTGCGCAGCGAGGTAAGGTCGTAGGACACGAAATCCGGCCGGTCGAGTTCGGCGATGAACATCGTGGGCACGCCGTAGAGCGCCGTACAGCGCTCGGATTGCACCGTCGCCAGCGTGGCGCCGGGGTCGAAGCCCTCGCCGGGATAGACCATCGCGGCGCCCAGAGTCACGGCCGCGAGATTGCCCATCACCATGCCGAAGCAATGGTAGAGCGGCACGGGAATGCAGATGCGGTCGTCGGGGCCGAGCGCCATGGCGCGGCCGGTGAAATGGCCGTTGTTGAGGATGTTGTGGTGCGTGAGCGTCACGCCCTTCGGCGAGCCGGTGGTGCCCGAGGTGAACTGCACGTTGACGGCGTCGTCGAACTGGATCTCGTCGCGCAGCTTGGCCAGCGCGTCGCGCTCGGCGCCGCCGCCGAGCCCCGCCACGTCCTCGAACGCGAAGGCGCCGGGCGAGGTCCCCCCGACCTGCACCACCGCCCGCAGGTGCGGCAGTTTCTCCGAGCGCAGCGCGCCCGGCTCGCAGCGGTCGAGCTCGGGCGCGAGCGTGCGCAGCAGTCCCATGAAGTCGCTGGTCTTGAACTTGGTCGCCAGCACGAGCGCCCGGCAGGCGAGCTTGTTCAGCGCGTATTCGAGCTCGTGCAGCCGATAGGCGGGGTTGACGGTGACGAGCACCAGCCCGGCCTCGGCGGCGGCGAATTGCGTCAGCGTCCACTCGGGCCGGTTGAGCGACCACACGCCGATCCGGTCGCCGCGTTCGAGCCCGAGCTTGACGAAGCCCGCCGCGAGGTCGCGCACGCGTTCGCGGAACTCGCCCCACGACCACGACACGCCGTGGCCGGGCGAGATCAGCGCCTTGCGCCCGCCCCAGCGCTCCGCCGCGCGCTCCAGCGCCTGGCCGATCGTGAGTCCGAGCAGCGGCGCGTCGCTCGTTCCGCTGACGTAGCTGAAGGCCGTGTCCGCCATGCCCGCCTCCCCGACGGTCATCGATCGGCGCGAAGCTCCGGCACGGCGAGGGGTTGAGTCAAGGCCGGCGGCGGCGGTCATACTTCAATCCGACCGAGCGCGCGATCCTTCTCCCTCCGGGAGATTTGGCCCGGAGGGCCGGATGAGGGGGACGATGCTTTGTCGAAAAGGCTCGACGACGCGAAGTCCGCGACCATCGCCCGGTCGCGCGTTCTCGCCGCCTTCCTCGTCCCTCGCCCTCTGTCCGCGTCACTCGCCCTCTGTCGTCGCCCCTCGCCTTCTCCGTCTTTGCGAGGAGCGTCAGCGACGACGCGATCCAGACGCCCTTCAGTCCAACGCCACGACCGTTGCCGACGACTGGATTGCTTCGCCGCGCTCGCAATGACGGATCGGGCCTTCGGCACGAAGTCCCGCCCGCGCCCGCTTGCGACCGCCGCCCCGCCCGTCCAGTATGCCCGGACGCGATGACGCACGGGAGCGGTCGGATGGCGCGGCGATTCGACGGGCTGAACTTCGGGCTGGGCGAGACCGCCGACGCGCTGCGCGCCGAAGTCGAACGCTTCGCCGCCGCGGAGATCGCGCCGCGCGCGGCCGCCATCGACAAGGCCAACGAGTTCCCCGCCGACCTGTGGCGCAAGTTCGGCGCGCTCGGCGTGCTCGGCGTCACCGTGCCGGAAGCCTACGGCGGCGCCGGCATGGGTTACCTCGAACACGTCGTGGCGGTGGAGGAGATCTCGCGCGCCTCGGCCGCGGTCGGCCTGTCCTACGGCGCACATTCCAATCTCTGCGTGAACCAGATCCGCCGCGCCGGCACCGAGGCGCAGAGGCGCAAGTTCCTGCCCAAGCTCTGCTCGGGCGAATGGGTCGGCGCGCTGGCGATGAGCGAGCCTAACGCGGGCTCCGACGTCGTCTCGATGACGACGCGCGCGCGGCGCGAGGGCGACGCCTACGTCCTCGACGGGATCAAGACCTGGATCACCAACGGCCCCGACGCCGACGCGTTGGTGGTCTACGCCAAGACCGATCCGGACGCCGGCCCGCGCGGCATCACGGCCTTCCTCGTCGAGCGCGGCTTTCCCGGTTTCTCGTCCGGTCCGAAGTTCTCCAAGCTCGGGATGCGCGGGTCCAACACCTGCGAGCTGCGCTTCGACGCCTGCCGCGTGCCGGCGGACAACGTGCTGGGCGAGCCCGGCCGCGGCGTCGAACTCCTGATGAGCGGGCTCGACCGCGAACGCGCCGTGCTCGCCGGCGGCCCGCTCGGCCTGATGCGCGCCTGCCTCGACGTCGTGCTGCCCTACGTCCACGAGCGCCGGCAATTCGGCAGGCCGATCGGCGAGTTCCAGCTGATCCAGGCCAAGCTCGCCGACATGCTCACCGCGACCAACGCGGCGCGCGCCTATGTCTATGCGGTCGCGCGCGCCTGCGACCGCGGCGAGACGACGCGCATCGACGCCGCCGGCGCGGTGCTGTTCTCCGCGGAGAAGGCCACCTGGGCCGCGCTGGAAGCGCTGCAATGCCTCGGCGGCAACGGCTACGTCGACGACTACCCGACCGGCCGCCTGCTGCGCGACGCC